>JAZBNV010000145.1:0-32159 GCA_036350795.1 Marinilabiliaceae bacterium | reverse complement strand
TTTGAGACCAGCGCGTCTACCAATTCCGCCATCCGGGCTGGTAGTAGTGCTTATGTTTCCCTTTCCAAACCAGGCCATAAGCTAACTCTGGTTAGTGATTTCCATTCCGGATGGCGGAAGCCATCGCTACAGTCTGGCTCTTCGCTAAATTGATCCACCGGATCAATTTTTGACGCTCAGCCCTGCCATCCGGGCAGATGGGAATTTCCTTCGCGAAAATAGTTAAAATGTAAGTTACGGCAATGACCTGTAGCCTGTTTTTATTTGCTTAAAAGTGTAAGCACAAGAAGGCCCAGCCTGTATTCATTTATGATAGCTTTAAAAACATCCGGCTTGTAATCATTAAAATTAATATTGCCACATAAAACGGAACAGAAGATTAAATTAATATTTATAGTTTTACATACCTATAAAAGTAACCTAATAAATACGCTTATGAAAAGAATACTCAGGAATGCATTTTTAATGCTTGCAATATTTGTATTTGTAACATCCGCAAATGCACAGAAACAGGAATATAAATCATTGCAGGATGCAATATTTGGTGCCGGGCGGCTTAACAGTGGCGGCGGACCGGCAAATCTGACCTGGATAGACGGGGGTGAGGCATACTCCTTTACCAAAAACAACAGGGGTAGCCAGGAAATATGGACAAAAAACATAAAAACAGGAGCAGAGGAACTGATTTTCAGTAGTGAAGGACTTAGCTTCCCTGATACTGAACAACCATTTATGTATGTGTCGTTCCACTGGGCCAATAATTTTAAGAACCTGCTTTTCCAGTGTAACTTTAATCCCATCTGGAGATATTCGGGCAACTCCGACTATTATTATTATTCTTTGGAAGATAAGTCATTAAAACCAGTCGTAAAACAGGCTTTTACTGCAGAGGTGTCGCCCGACGGAACACGGCTTGGCTATGGTAAGGACGGCGACCTCTATAATTATATCTTTGACAGCGGCGAAACACTAAGGCTTACAGATGATGCACACGGACAGGTGTATAATGGAAGGTTTGGCTGGGCCCAGGAAGAAGAATTTGGCATTGTCCAGGGTTGGGAATGGTCGAACGACAGCAGGTACATGGCTTACTGGCAGTCGGACGAGTCGGAGGTACCTGTTTATAAACTCACCGATTTCAGCGGTCATCATCCCGAATATATGGAGGTTCCCTACCCCAAGGTTGGTGATAATCCTCCACTTGTAAAAATTGGAGTTGCCGATACTAAAACCAATCAGAAAAAGTGGCTCGGGATTGACATTGATGGTGGTTATATTCCAAGGGTTTACTGGACAGCAAGGGAAAATACCCTCGCCGTTTTATGGATGAACAGGATACAGGACCATCTGAAGATATTTTTCTTTGATGTTGTAAGCGGAGATAAGAAACTTGTAATGGAAGAGAAAGGTAAAGGATGGATAGATATATATGACTTTTTTGCCGGGAACCTTCATCTGACTTATTTCCCCGAAGGTATCGAGGAGTTCTTCTGGGTCTCTGAACGGGATGGCTTTGCCCATATTTACAGGTTCGATTATAATGGTAATTTACTGAACCAGGTTACATCGGGCGATTGGGAGGTGAAGGGGATAAAGGCAATCGATGTAAAGGGGAAGAAACTATATTATGTGTCAACAGAAGTAAGTCCTCTCGACCAGGCTCTTTACGTATGCGGATTTAACGGGAAAGGCAGGAAGAAGCTTACCGCTGAAGCAGGCAATCATAATGTTGATGTTTCAGGAAACGGAATGTATTACATTGACTCATGGTCGGATGTAAATACGCCTTCAAGGGTCAGCCTGATGAGCTCAAAAGGGAAAGTAATAGAGGAGCTGGTATCGAATAAAAATGTTGTTGATTATCTTGGAACAAGGGCATATGCCCCGAAAGAGATTTTTAGTTTTACTACCAGCGACGGACAAAAACTCGATGGCTATTATATTAAGCCCATGAATTTCGACCCTTCAAAGAAGTATCCCCTTGTTCTTGATATTTACGGCGGACCGGGATCACAGGGTGTGTTTAATACTTTCGGAAATAATGGCTGGCACCAGTGGCTTGCCCAGCAGGGCTTTGTAATTGCTTCGGTAAATAACAGGGGTAACGGTGGCTATGGATCTGACTTTGAAAAGATAGTACACCGTCAGCTGGGTAAATGGGAGTCGAACGATTTTGTTGAAACTGCCAGGTACCTTGCATCATTTGACTGGGTTGACGGTGAAAATATGGCAATCAGGGGTCATAGCTACGGAGGCTATACCTCGAGCTATACTATGGTAACTCACCCGGGTATATTCAAGGTTTCTCTTACTGCTGCACCGGTAACCGATCACCTTTATTACGATTGTATCCTTACCGAGCGTTATATGGGGCTGATGGATGATAATGCCGAAGGTTATAAGCAGAGTTCGGTTATTACCCATGCTGCAAAGCTTAAGGGTAAACTGCTTCTTGCTCATTCCCTGATGGATGAAAATGTACATCCTCAACATACCTTCCAGCTTGTTGCTGCCCTTAACGCAGCAGGTATAGACTTTGACTTAAAGATATACCCCCCGGGAGCACACGGACTGGCAACAGATATGACTACCTATATGCTGTTGATGCAACAATATACCGATTACCTGATGGAACATCTGAAATAAAACAACTACAAATCTCATTTCTCCCAACACCGGGGGATTTACATTTGCATACCATAACAGGCGGCACTTTCCGGCAGTTCAAGGATATTGACCGTCCAAAAAGGCCTTGAAAATCACTATGTTGTTTGTGACATGTGACTTGTTTTGTTGCTAAATTACCAGTGGTTTTAATATTTGAATACCAGGGATATAGATTCTTTTAATGGAAAATAATAACGTTATTAATGCCGTTATTAATGCCGGGATTAATGACTTATGCCAGGTGCAGTTCTTTCACTGTTTTTATTATCCCTTCGGTATCGAAGCCACATTCTTTTATTAACTCTTCCTGGGTTCCCTGTTCAATAAAGAAGTCGGGTATGCCAAGTCTGGTAACTGTGGCCTTATAGCCATTATCTGCCATAAATTCGAGAATTGCGCTGCCAAATCCTCCTTTCAGCATGCCATCTTCCACGGTTATTATTTTTTTAAATTTTTTAAATATTTTATGCAGCCTGTCTTCATCGAGGGGCTGCACAAAACGCATATCGTAGTGGGCAGCATCAATACCTTCCTTCACAAGTTCTTTGGTAGCCTCCACAACAAAGTTGCCCGGATGACCAATACTCAGGATTGCTATATCCTTTCCTTCCCTTATTGTCCTGGAGCTTCCGGGCTGTATTTCAACAAAGGGTTCTTTCCACTTACTGAACTGGCCTGAACCTCTTGGATAACGGATGCTGAATGGTCTGTTATTCTTTTCGAGCTGGGCAGTGTACATAAGATCTCTCAGTTCAATCTCATTCATCGGGGCCGAAACAACAATGTTTGGAACGGTTCTCAGGTAAACAAGATCGAAGAAACCATGGTGGGTGGCTCCGTCTGATCCCACCAGTCCGCCCCTGTCGAGGCAGAAAACAACATGCAGGTTCTGCAGTGCCACATCGTGAATAACCTGGTCGTAGGCTCTCTGCATAAATGATGAGTAAATATTGCAGAAGGGTATCTTTCCGAGAGTTGCCAGGCCGGCGGAGAAGGTTACAGCATGCTGCTCGGCGATCCCGACGTCAAAAGTTCTGTCAGGCATTTCCTTCATCATAATGTTCATCGAGCACCCTGTTGGCATGGCGGGTGTGATACCCACAATTTTCTCATTTTGCCTTGCCAGTTCAAGCAGGGTATGGCCGAAAATATCCTGGTATTTAAGTGGTTTGGGCCCGTCTGATAATTGCGTTTCCAGTTCTCCTGTTGTTTTGTCGAAGCGGCCGGGGGCATGGTATTTTGTCTGGTTAAGTTCGGCCTGTTTGAATCCCTTGCCTTTTTTAGTAACACAGTGCAGCAGTTTGGGCCCTGGAATTCTTTTCATATCGTTCAGAACCCTGGTAAGGTAAATAACATCATGACCGTCAATAGGGCCGAAATACCTGAAGTTCATTGCCTCAAAGAGGTTAGAATGCCTGAGCAGGGTGCTTTTTATACCGCCTTCCAGTTTTGAAGCCAGCTGTTGTGCATTGGGTCCCAGTTTACTTATTTTGCCCAGGATATTCCACATATCATCCTTGAACCTGTTATAGGTTTTACTGGTGGTAATATCGAGAAGATATTCCTTTAATGCACCGACATTGGGATCGATAGCCATATTGTTATCGTTGAGGATAACAAGTAGGTCTGAGTTTTCAATTCCTGCATTGTTAAGACCTTCAAAAGCCATCCCGGCGGTCATTGCCCCGTCACCTATTACAGCTACTATCTTCCTGTCGTCGCCATCCTGTTTTGCTGCAGTAGCCATTCCCAGGGCAGCTGATATTGAAGTAGATGAATGTCCCACTCCAAAAGCATCGTATTCACTTTCGCTCATTTTCGGGAAGCCGCTTATACCTTTGTATCTGCGGTTGGTATGGAAGATATCGCGGCGGCCGGTTAATATCTTATGCCCGTAGGCCTGGTGACCAACATCCCATATAATTTTATCATAGGGGGTATTATACACGTAATGCAGGGCAACTGTTAATTCAACCACGCCAAGCGAAGCACCAAAATGCCCCGGGTTCGTACTTACAATGTCGATAATAAAGCGGCGAAGCTGATTACTGAGCTCTATCAGTTGCTCCCTGTCAAGTTTTCTAAGATCGTCGGGCGATATAATACTATTTAGGAGATCGTACATTCAGGCATAATTCGATAGCCTTGCAAATATATAAATATTATTGCTATCTGATTGAGGTGTCGGACAGAGGAAATTCTTATTTTTGTGCCAGAGATAATTATAAATATAAGGGAAGATGAAAAAGCAATCAATAGTTTATATCCTGCTATCACTTTTAATCTGGGGCTGTGTGCCTGGAGGAAAATATAAGACACTTCATGAGCGCAGTGTTGATTATATGAATGAGAGAGATGACTATAAGATTGAAAATATGGAGATGGCTATGACCCTGCGTGAGCTTGAAGCCAGTGCAAAGGAGTTGGAAGATGAGATGGGGAACATGGAAGGAGAGAAGGAGAAACTGGAGGCTGAGATTGAGGAGGTAAAAGCGGAGTACAATGCCCTTAATAACAGGTATGTAGAGTTGCAGAATGCACAGGAAGACCTTATTCGTGGCAATGTTGCTGAAACAAGGCGCCTGCTCAGGGAACTGCAATCGGCCCAGAAAGACCTGGAAGAAAAGGAAACTTTGCTGAGGCAGCTTGAAATGAATATGGAAGCAAAGAAGGCCGACCTTGACCAGCTTACAAGTGAGCTTGATAAACGAAATGCAAGGCTGCTTGAGCTTGAACAGATACTTGATGCACAGCAGAAGGCTGTTAAGGATCTTAAGGCTAAGGTATCGGATGCCCTGTTCGGCTTCGAGAATAACGGGCTCACTGTTACAATGAAAAATGGTAAGGTTTATGTTTCTCTTGACGAGAAGCTGCTTTTCAGAACAGGCAGTTACAATATTGACTCAAACGGACGGGATGCCTTAAAGAAACTGGCAGGGGTACTTGCCCGTAACAAAGACATCCAGATTACCATTGAAGGGCATACAGATGATGTTCCCTATATTTCATCCGGCGGACCAATAGAGGATAACTGGGACCTGAGTGTAAAGAGGGCTACAACAGTTGTAAGGGTACTGCTTGATGGCTCGGGTATTGATCCCAAAAGGCTTACTGCTGCCGGCAGGGGAGAATATCTTCCTGTTGATGCTGCAAAATCCACAACAGCCCGCCAGAGAAACAGGAGGACTGAAATTATACTTACACCTGATCTGGGTGAGCTTTACAGGATACTTGACAGCTACTGATTTCAGCGTTTGAATCTGCTAAGCCGTGCATTGATATCGTTCAGGGCGTCCTGTATATCCTGTTCGGGATGCATATAATTATCAACACCCCAGAATTCAGAATCATATCCTCTTATTGTTTCAGAAAATACGGTATGGCGTGGTGCAAGTTCTTCTTTCTGGAATCTTTCAACTGATGTTGAATCGATGCTGTTTACGGCCATCTCAAACATGATATTGTAGTTCGATCCGAATACTTTTCTTTTTCGCCTTGCATGAAAATCAAGATCGCCGCGTACATGGTTTAAATAGTAGCGGCCGTTTACAAAGCGGTATTCGACCCGGTACCTTACTCTCCTGGGCTTTACCGAATAGTGCTTTGATGATTCCCTGACAAAAGAATCTTCAAGAAGGTGGATTTTGTCAGGGTTTATTTCAAATTCGGTGGCATGTACTCCATAGTTGTCGGTGTTGATATAAACAGATCCGCGGAAAAGGGCAAGGTCATCAAGATCCTCCTTCTGAGAGAACTCTACAACATAGGCAGCTTCGTCGCCGATATTTACAATATCTGTCATTCGGTAATTATACTCATTGTAGTGAGCAGGCGTAAGAAAATCGAAGTCATTCTTTATTCCATCGAGGTCGAGGCATGCATAGAGTCCGGATTGTAGTTTAAGGATAAGGGTATCGTTACTATCGATATTTTCGATCTTCCGGCTCTTGTAGACCTTGATCTGGTCGTTTCTCAGAGTGCCGCTATAGGCGCTTTTATAGATATTAAGTATGGCTTCAGAGTAGAGCTGGATTTTATCCTTCCTGGAAATAGCTTCCCTGTAAAAGGCAGTGGCCATAACCGGCTTGTCGCCATAATTACTTTTCTTATTCAACAGTACCCTTTCAATCAGATCAAGAGGTTTCCTTGTCCTGATTATTACTTCGGGAATAGGAACATAATCCCTTTTAAGCTCGATAAGGTAATGATTGTTAATTGCATTAAATACCGGGATTGTCCTGTCGGAAAATCCTAAGTATGATATTCTTAAGGTATCCTGAAGGGCTTCCTTGCTTAGCTTAAGCGAAAAATTCCCTTCTTCGTTGGTAATTACTCCTTTTCCTATTCTGTAAATCCCAACAGTTGCATAGGGCAGGGGTTTGCCGCTTATTTCCTCAACAACTGTACCGGTAATAAGGTAAACGGGGCTCCTGCCTTCTTCTTCGATCATGGGAGTGGAAGAGTCAGGTTTCCTGTATATAATTATATGGTTCTCGATAACAGAATAATCAAAATTATTATCCTGGAAAACCTGGTCAAGAATTTCTCTTACTGTTGCATCAGTTGCATTTACCGAAACAATTTCGGAAGGCATTATTAACTCGGTGTCGTAGGTGAAAATGAAGCCGGTTTGCCTCGACAGTGATTTCAGAACCTGCTGCCTTTTTACATTGTTCAGCCTGACTGTCGCTTCCCTGTCGAGAACACTTTGCTGCGAAAAAAGAGAAGCGCCCAGTGCAATAAAAAGTATTCCTGTTGCAGCCAGCCGCTTTATGTGATTATCTTTTAATAGCTTCGCTTCAGCACCCATAGTAAGGGTTTATGATATTATCTTGAAAGGTAATAAGTTTCACCTTTTTTCTCAAAAGTAAGCGAAAAGCTGTTACATATCAATTGTATTATTGCTTCGGGCGAATTATTATTGAATTCGCTTGTGATTCTATGCTCGAGTATTGATGTGTCGGATACTTCAACCCGGATATTATGTACTCTTTTAATATCTTTAATTACCTGTTCAAGATCTGTACCATTGTAGGTAAGCACCTCGGTGTTCCAGGAGAGGTAATTTGGATTAATATTCCGGACCAGGTAGGGAATATTATTCTCTATTTTTCCAATATACCCGGGTTCAATGGTAACTTCGTTTAAGCCATCGGGAGTACTCAGAAGAACTCTTCCTGTTTTGACATATACTTCAATGCTATTATTGTTGCTGTCAGTAATGATGTTGAAGGAAGTTCCCAGTACCTTAACCCTGGCACTACCTGCTTCTACGATAAAAGGTCTGGACGCATCGTGCCGGATATCAAAGAAGGCCTCGCCCTTCAGTTCAACCTTCCTGATATTTTCATCAAAGCTGTCGGGGAAAGTAAGCTGGCTGCTCCGGTTAAGGGTTACAGTACTTCCGTCGGGCATATTTACGAGCCTGTTCTTTTCATTTATGGAAGTCGCAACAGCCATGATTTCTCCCGCAGACTGATCGCTGATAATATATCGTACAGTAAAGGTAGTAACTACCAGGAGTGCAAGTACTGCAGCCACCCTCAATAAAGGCCCCGATAAAAATCTTTTCTTCTGTAAGAGGCCATCTTCATCAAGCCTTGTGAATAATTTATCCCAGGCCTTATCTACGTTTACTTTTTCAAGCCCTCTGTTTCTATCAATCATTTTAAAATATTTTTCTATTGTCCCACCATCTTCGTTCAGGAAGCTTTGAGTTGCCTTTCCTGCACTAATATCCTCTCCTGACAGGTAAGATGCAATATCCTGCCATTCTCTTTCATCGTATTTTTCTTTCTTTTTCATAACTTAAAGCAGCTCATTACGAAATTCTTTTAAGGCTTTCCCCATATTGGCTTCAACCGTTTTAACCGATATCGAAAGTTCTTCAGCAATCTCTGAATACTTAAGCCCTTCAAACCTGCTCATGCAGAATATCCTGGCGCAACGCTCCGGAAGCTTCTCTATAATTATGGCAATCTTCTCATGCAATTCATTATACTTTAGCTGTTCATAAGGGTCTTCAGTATTAATGCTGACTTGTGTTTTAGCCTCCCCGGCATATTTTTTTACAACTTTTTCGTGTTCTATGTGGTGCATACTCCTGTTATATACAGCCCGGAAAAGGTAGCCGTTCAGCGAGGTCATAATTTTAATCTTGCGGCGGTCTCGCCAGAGTACGTAAAACAGTTCCTGTACTATCTCTTCTGCAGTGTCGTGGTCTTTAAGTATTGTTTTTGCATAGTTAACCAGAGAAGTATAGGTGGAGCGGAAGAGCAACTCAAACTGCCCTATGTCGCCCTTCCGGATTCCACCTAATATATCTCCTTCGGTTACCATTCTTGTTTAAGGCTATTGTCCGTTATCCCTGTCGCTGAATCTCAGTTTCCTGTTAAGCCGGCGTATTGCTGATTCAATACTCTGATCGGGTTCAATTACATTGTAATCGCCCCAGAAATCGGGATCAGCAAATGCCGCAAGTTCTTCTGTAAAGATATCACCTTTTCTTAATCTTTCCTTACCTGTAAATTTAACAACTTCTTCCTCGGTGCGGTCGGTAATGGCGATTTCAGACATTGTTGTGTAAGAGGTATTAAAAAGTTTCTTTGCCCAGTTTACCTTAAATTTTACTTCTGCACGTCCGTATCCAAAGTACCATTTTCCATCCTGCTCTCTGAATTTAACCCTGTAGCTGGCCATTTCGGGAGTAACCTTCATGCCAAGTGGTTTTTTCCTTATAAATATTGAAGATGCTTTGTCCTCGTCTTCAAGGTTAATACTGAATTCAGCTTCAGTTAAGGCAAAGGTTTCCATATCAATAAAGAGTCGTCCCAGGAAAAGAGGTATATCAACATTGGCTTTCTGACGGAAGGAAACTACATAATGAGGTTTTTCGTTAATTGACACTATATTGTCGAGGATATAATCGTATGATTCCATTTCTTCGGTTGAAAGCAATGCCGAGCTGTTCTTAACCAGGTCGAGCTGCAATGTTGTTACGGGTCCGCCCTGCAATTTGAACAGCACTGTATCAAGCCTGTTTATTTCAACGTTCTTGCGACCTTTATAAACCTTTGCAAGGTCAAACCTGAATTCGTTGTTATAGGGAGCTTTAAAAACCTCAACAACAGCCTCCGCTATCGAAACATAAGAACGGTTTCGCTTAATGGTTTCCCTGTAGAATGAAGTCATCTGATTAGGAACATCAGTATAGTTGTTTTTTATATTGTAAATAAGATTTGCAATAATCTCTTCAGGCAGAATAGGCTTGATAACAACCTCTGCAATCGGGATAACTGCCTGTTCCAGGGATATGGTATTGTCCCTGCCGCCTGTTTTAAGTTCGCTTAGCGGGATTATTTTATTATTGTAACCTATATACATAACCTCAAGTACAGGATTCTTAAGGTTTACGTCTATTTTGAGTATAAACTCACCCTCAATATTGGTAACTGTGGCAACGTTGGAGCTCTGAACTGCCACAGTAGCAAAAATAAGAGGTGTATTTGAATCCTGGTCAACTACCTTACCTGTGATGGTAATATAATTCTGTGGATCCTTTTTTATTTTCAGAAAACCGTCAGATGCAGTTCCCTGCAGTGTAAAAGCTATCAGTATTATTAGTGCTGAAGCTGATTTGATAAAATTTTTCATGGCCTTTTATTTTAATTATACAGAATTCTACATTTGTAGATATGATTTCACATTAATGACCCTGCACAATGCTTTTACCCTATTCTGATCAATGTTTTTTTGATAGTATATTTGTACATGTTATTAAGCCCGGTGATACAATCAAAATATATCAACCTAATAAAAATAAGTGCTTCCTGGCTGGCGGGAGGTATTTCAGGCAAAGCCCGGGTATGGGGATACCCTGCTTCTCTTGGTATTGAACTTAGCAATCACTGTAATTTAAGGTGCCCGCATTGCTCTTCCGGTGCAGGAGCTTTAACAAGGCAGCGGGGTTATATGTCTGAGGAGCTCCTGGCAGCCATTGTAAGTGAATTTTCGGGAAGGGTTTTTGGGTCGATGCTCTACTTCCAGGGTGAACCAATGATGCATCCCCGCTTTTTTGATATGCTGCGGCTGGCTTTGCCTTTAAAACCGGTAATATCCACAAACGGGCACTTTCTTGACAGGCAGAGTTCTCATTTGCTGGCAGTTTTGAGTCCGCCTCTTGTAATTGTATCTCTCGACGGCATAAGCGATGATAGCTATAATGCATACAGGGTGGGGGGAAATCTTGAGAAAGTAAAAGAAGGTATCGGGTATCTGTGTGAAGCTCTCGCAAGGGAGAAGAGTACCACCAGGGTTGAAATACAGGTACTTGTAAACTCGCTTAATGAAGGCGAACTCAAAGTGATCAGGTCTTTTGCGAAGGGTAAAAGGGCGGGGATAAGGTATAAGTCGATGCAGTTAAACTGTGAAGAAGGCGACCATAAGCTGCTGCCAAAAAGGAATATATACCGGCGTTACAACTTAAGGGGGAAGGAGTTAAGAATAAAAAGATGGCCTGTCCTGTCGTGTTACCGCTTATGGACCAGGCCTGTAATTACCTGGGATGGTCTGCTTCTGCCATGTTGCTTTGACAAGGACGGTGAATATGTAATGGGCGACTTGAAATTGCAGAAATTCAGCGAGATATGGTATTCGGAAAAGTACCGGGATTTCAGACAAAAATTGCTGCATAATCGTGCCGGAATCGATATATGCAGCAATTGTACAAATGGTTTACCTCCCTGGATAAGGAGATAAGCGGTTTTTCTCTTTTAAACGGTCATAATATCTTTTTCTTTGGCTTCGACTATTGCATCTACCTTTTTTGAGAATTCGTTGGTATGCTCCTGTACATTATCTTCTGCATCTTTTTCCATATCTTCTGACAGGCCTTCTTTCAGTAATTTCTTTAACTCATCATTAGCCCATTTCCTCGAGTTGCGAATGCTGATCTTGGCATTTTCGCCCTCATTTTTAACCATCTTTACCAGTTGTACACGACGCTCTTCTGTAAGTGGCGGCACATTAATCCTGATAATTTCGCCATTATTCATTGGCGTGAGGCCTATGTTTGCGGCCATAATGGCTTTTTCGATCGGCCCGAGCATGCTTTTCTCCCATGGTTGAATAATAATGGATTTTGGGTCGGGTGTATTAACATTTGAGACCTGCGACAAAGGGGTGTTAACACCGTAGTAATCAACATTAATTCCGTCGAGCATAGTTGGAGTTGCTTTTCCTGCCCTGAGTTTCGACAATTCAATTTCCAGGTGGCTGATGGCGCTTTCCATCTTTTCCTGGGTTTCTTCCATTATTAGGTCTATTTCTTCTTTCATACCGGCTATAATTTTTGTTTTTCTATACTATTCCCGTTAACACAAACATGTTGCAGGGCTTAACAAATTTATAAAAATTCTTAAAAAAAGAATATTCTGAGCTTATCAGGATATCAGGGTACCACATTTTTTCCCCTCTGCCACCTCAGCAAGATTTCCATTTTTATTCATATTGAATACTATAATCTTTACTGAATTCTCTTTGCACATGGTGAAGGCGGTCTGATCCATTATCTTTAGACCCCTGTCCAGTGCCTCGTCAAAACTGAGCCTGTCGAACTTCAGGGCGGCGGGATTTTTTTCAGGATCAGAATCATATACCCCGTCCACCCTGGTTCCTTTCAAAAGGACATCAGCTCCTGTTTCAACGGCTCTCAGGGCTGCTGCTGTATCAGTGGTAAAAAAGGGATTTCCCGTACCTCCTGCCAGTATGGCTATGCCACCTGCCTCCATTTCTTTCAGTACCTCGTCTCTTCTGTAAAGTTCGCCAACAGGTTCCATCCTTATGGAAGTAAAAACTTTTGCCCTCACTCCCTGGCTATGTAACTCACTTTCGAGGGCAAGGCTGTTTATCACTGTTGCAAGCATTCCCATCTGGTCGCCCGTCAGCCTGTCGTAGCCCATTTCTGTACCGCTCAGACCTCTGAAGATATTGCCGCCTCCGATTACTATAGCTACTTCGCAGCCCCTGCCGGAGATTTCTTTTATCTGGCTTGCATATGTCTTTAATACTTCAGGCGAGATGCCGCTTCCTTTGTCTCCCTGCAGAGCTTCTCCGCTAAGCTTTAGTAAGATACGTCTGTATTTCATTTCTTTTGTTTTGATGACTAAAAGTAATAAAAAAAGGACACGATGCATCGTGTCCCTTCCTGTATCTCCGGAACACGACGCATCGTGTCCCTGATTTTATATTATTCGCTAAGAGTAAATCTCTTAAAATCAACAACACTGAGGTCCTTGTCATTAGACTGGAGATATTGCTTAATTGTTAACTTGTTGTCTTTAACAAACTCCTGGTTGAGGAGCGTGCTATCCTTAAAGAATTTTGCAAGTTTACCCTGGGCAATTTTCTCGAGAAGGTTTTCAGGCTTTCCTTCTTTGCGGGCCTGTTCCATTCCTATCTCAAGTTCCTTGTCTATAATTTTCTGGCTTACATTTTCCTTATCTATTGCAACCGGGTTCATTGCCGCTACCTGCATTGCAATATCTTTATAAACCTGCTCGTCGATTCCGGCTTTTGTAAAACCTACCAGTGTGGCAAGCATATTGCCAGGGTGGATATAAGGTTGAACATGTTCTGCGTTAACAGAATCGAAATACGAAAGATCCATTTTTTCTCCTGTTATACCAATCTGCTCAACAACTTTATCGCCCACTGTGCTGCCTTCGAAAGGCAGGGACTTAAGTTCTTCGAGTGATGCCGGCTTTGCCTCGAGAGCCTTATCCAGTATCTGGTATGCAAGTTTTACAAAGTCTTCATTTTTGGCAACAAAGTCAGTTTCACAATTCAGCACCACCATAGCTCCATGCTTGTTATCGTCTGTGCTTTTTGCAAGTACAACTCCTTCACCGGCCTCACGGTCAGCACGTTTATTGGCAATAGCCTGTCCTTTCTTGCGAATAATATCTATAGCTTTGTCAAAGTCACCGTCTGCTTCCTGTAATGCCTTTTTACAATCCATCATGCCTGCGCCTGTGCTCCTTCTGAGCCTGGCAACATCTGCTGCAGTTATATTAGCCATTGTAGAATATATTTTTTGAATTAATTATTTTGACTCTTCAGTCTTTTTTCCTTTTTCAGCAAGCTCCACCTTTTTTTCTTCTTTGGCGACGGGCTTGCTTGCCTTTGCCTTGGGCATTTCAGTCTTTTCGTCAGTCTTTTCGGCCTTTTTTACACTTTCTTCACCACTTTCTTCCACCTTAACTGATCTTACTCTTTTAGGTGCTGCCTTGGGTTCTTTTTCGCTGCTTTTCCTGCCGTCTTCGTCCTTTTCCTTTTCGATTTTTCTCTCACCAAGTCCTTCCTCTATCGCCTTGCACATTATTCCGGTAATCAGGGATATAGACTTTGAAGCATCATCATTTGCAGGTATCGGGAAATCTACAGTAGTAGGATCAGAGTTTGTATCCACCATAGCGAATACAGGAATATTAAGTCTTTTGGCTTCCCTTACCGCGATATACTCCTTAGTAATATCAACTACAAAAAGTGCAGCGGGAAGACGGGTAAGATCGGAGATACTGCCAAGGTTCTTTTCGAGTTTTGCCCTCTGGCGTGTAATCTGGAGTTTCTCCCTCTTGGAAAGGTTATTAAATGTCCCGTCGGTAGCCATTTTGTCGATTGACGACATTTTTTTTACGGCTTTTCTTATGGTAGGGAAATTTGTAAGCATGCCACCGGGCCAGCGCTCTGTTACATAAGGCATATTAACCTGGCTTACTTTTTCGGCAACAATATCTTTTGCCTGTTTCTTGGTGGCTACAAATAATATCTTCTTGCCAGACCTTGCGATCTGCTTCATTGCATTGGAGGCTTCTTCAACCTTTGCTACGGTTTTTTCCAGGTCGATAATATGAATACCATTGCGCTCCATAAAAATATACGGGGCCATGGCGGGGTTCCATTTTCTCCTGAGGTGACCGAAGTGAACACCTGCATCGAGTAATTCATTGAAATTTGTTCTTGACATTGTGTTAATTTTAAGTTTACTTTCTGTTTGCCAATTGCAGAGTAGTTCCTTAAGGAAGTCAATGCAATTTAGATACTAAACTTGTATCTATAATCTTGGACTTCTAACGTTTGCTAAACTGGAATCTCTTACGAGCTTTTGGTTGCCCTGGCTTCTTACGTTCAACCTGGCGTGGGTCCCTTGTAAGGAAACCTGCTGCGCGTAATGCAGATTTATCTTCTTCGTTTATCATGACAAGTGCTCTTGCAATACCCAGGCGAAGTGCCTCGGCCTGACCCTTTACACCACCTCCATCGAGATTTGCTTTAATGTCATACTTGTCGGTAACTTTAAGAAGATCAAGAGGTTGCTGAACAATATACTGAAGAGTTCCAGTTGGAAAGTACTCTTTGTAGTCTTTATTGTTAACAGTAACTGATCCTTTACCTTCAGAGAGATAAACCCTGGCAATGGCAGCTTTTCTTCTTCCAATTGTGTTAATAACTTCCATGCTTCTTACTTAATTTTATCTAATTCAATTTTCCTGGGCTGCTGCGCTTCATGCTTGTGAGCATCGCCCTCATAAACATACAGATTACGAAAAAGCTCTCTGCCAAGCCTGTTCTTTGGTAACATACCCCTGATAGCATTCTCTACAAGGAAAACAGGTTTTTTAGTTAGCATTTCGTCTGCGGGAGTAATTCTCTGGCCCCCGGGATAGCCCGTGTGCCTGATGTACTGTTTGTCGCTCCATTTGTTCCCTGACAAAAGGACTTTCTCTGCATTGATAACAACTACGTTATCACCACAGTCAACATGAGGAGTAAAGCTGGTTTTATGCTTACCCCTGAGGATTTTGGCTACTTTCGATGCCATGCGGCCAAGTGTTTCACCACTTGCATCTACCAGGAGCCATTCCTTCACAACCGTTGCCTTGTTTGCAGATACAGTTTTGTAGCTTAATGTGTCCACGTTAGTTTAATTTTAATATTTTAACCAATAAACAGGATATACCTCCTGTAATTTCGGACTGCAAAAGTACAATAATATTTGAAAAAAAAGAATTATCATTATGAATTATTATACTGCACAGTTTCAAACTGATAGAATAAGTGCTTAAATTGATATATTCACTGTTCCTGCCAGCTTATTTTATGCTTTATAATAAAATTACATGGCTATTGGATAAAATTGAATTTATGGGGAGAATGGACCGCAGTTTCTTTACCAGGGATGTGCTGGAGGTGGCACCCGACCTGCTTGGTAAGATGATTGTAATAGCTGGTACTGCAGGTAAGGAGAAGAAATACAGGATAACTGAAACAGAGGCCTACCGCGGGAGCGAGGATAGGGCCTGTCATGCAAGCAGGGGCAATACCCCCAGAACCAGGGTTATGTTTGATGAGGGGGGCTTTGTTTATGTCTATCTTATCTATGGAATATACTGGATGTTAAATGTTGTAACTGCGGTATATGATGTCCCCCAGGCTGTTTTGATACGCGGAATAGAAGGCTTTAACGGACCGGGAAAGCTGGCCAGGGAGCTCGGTATAAACCGCAGTTTTTATGGCCTTGACCTTGTAACATCAAACAGGATATGGATTGAAGACGATACTTATAAGCCTCCTGTAATCACAGGGCCCAGGATTGGAATTGACTATGCAGGCTTGCCATGGACAGAGAAGGAATGGAGATTTATGGTTGAGACGGAAGAGAAAAAAACATAAGATGCCTTATCTTTGAAAACAAAAAATAAGTCAGATGCTAGCACCCGAATTTAAAAGAATAAACCGTATTACAGGCTGGATCATATTTCTGATTTCTGCCCTTACCTATCTTTTAACAGTTGAGCCAACAGTCAGTTTCTGGGATTGCGGAGAATTTATTCTATCGGCATGGAAACTCCAGGTTGGTCATCCTCCCGGAGCACCTTTCTTTCTTATACTGGGCAGAATATTTACCCTTTTTGCTTTTGGCGACCACAGCAAAGCAGCGCTGATGGTTAACATAATGTCGGTGCTGGCTTCAGCCTTCACTATTATGTTCCTTTACTGGACCATTGTTCACCTGGTAGCAAAAATAATAGGGGAAGAGGAAATAAATAAAAACAGGACGATTTCACTTTCCCTTATATCTGCCGGAGTAATTGGTGCCCTTGCTTATGCATTTTCTGATACTTTCTGGTTTTCAGCAGTTGAAGGAGAGGTTTATGCAACATCATCCCTTTTTACAGCAGTTGTATTCTGGGCTATACTGAAATGGGAAAATGAAGCAGATAAAGACTATTCGGGAAGATGGCTTGTCCTGATTGCCTATCTGATGGGCCTTTCCATTGGTGTTCATCTTTTAAACCTGCTGGCCCTGCCGGCGATAGTACTGGTTTATTACTTCAGGAAATTTAAAGCCAGTAACAGGGGAATACTAAAAGCCTTACTCGTTTCAGCGCTTATATTGTTTTTACTGGTTTTTATACTCCTGCCATATACCCTGAAATTTGCCGGATGGTTTGAATTGTTTTTTGTTAATACACTAAGCCTGCCTTTTAACTCGGGCTTATATATATACATTATTACACTGGTTGCAGTTCTTACATGGGGAATCAGGTATTCAATAAAGAAGAAGCTTGTAATGATGAATTTCCTCTTTACCCTCCTTACTGCAATTATGATCGGGTATTCATCGATTGCACTAATTATGATAAGGGCAAACGCCCGGCCCCCGATGAACCAGAACGATCCTTCAGACCCTTTTTCACTGATATATTATGTAAACCGTGAACAATATGGCAGCACTCCCCTCTTAACGGGTCATTACTATTCGGCACCGGTGATTGATGTAAACAATAAAACCGGTGGCTATATCAAAACGGAAGATAAATATGAACCCTATGACCGGAATGAGTACAAATATGATAGCAGGTTCACAACTATTTTCCCGAGGATGTACAGCGATCAGCCCGATCATATCAGGGAGTACAGGTACTGGGCCAATATTAAGGGAAAGAAGCTTAGTATAGCAAGCGGGGCCGGCAACAGGGAATATGTAATACCGACCTTTGGCGAAAACCTGAAGTTCTTCTTCAGGTACCAGGTAGGTTATATGTACTGGCGCTACTTTATGTGGAATTTTGCAGGAAGACAGAATGATATCCAGGGTAATGGAAATGTACTGGATGGCAACTGGATAAGTGGCATTAAAGGCATTGATAACCTGAGACTTGGCAACAGTAAGGATATGCCTGCATCCCTGGAGGAAAACCCGGCCCGCAATACATATTATTTTCTTCCGCTCTTATTTGGAATTGCAGGTATGATATGGCAATACCGAAGGAGGCGAAACAGTTTCTGGGTTGTGCTTACTCTCTTTGTAATGACCGGTCTTGCTATAGTTGTATACCTTAACCAGTATCCCCTTCAGCCCCGTGAGAGAGATTATGCCTATGCTGCATCTTTCTTCGCTTTCACAATATGGATTGGCATGGGCTTCTATATGCTTTTTGATCTCTTATCGGGCCTTACCGGGAGAAAGATTGCCCTGCCCCTGGCTTTTCTCATAGCCCTGGTCGCTGTTCCATTGCTGATGCTGCAACAAAACCATGACGATCATAACAGGTCGGGCAGGTATACAGCCAGGGATATAGGGGCCAATTACCTTAATTCGGTAGCCGAAAATGCCATACTATTTACCTATGGCGATAATGATTCCTTCCCCCTCTGGTATGTACAGGATGTAGAGGAGGTAAGAACAGATGTAAGGGTTGCCAACCTCAGTTACCTGAATGCAGGATGGTATATAGAGATGATGCGACAGAAGGCCTATAAATCGGATCCGCTGCCCATTACCCTCGATGCAGGGAAATATTCGCCGGGAAGAAGGGAACAGCTGCCGCTTGTGCCTCAGATATCGCGCCCCGTGGATATTGAAGACGTACTTAACTTTGTGGCAATGGACGACCGCACAGCCAAGATTGACTTTACCGGCAGGGGAGATTATTTTAATTATATCCCGGTACAAAGTTTTATAATTCCTGTCGACACCGGCAGGGTGAAGAAAAATGGCACTGTACGACCTGAGTTGTATGATCGTCTTTCAGATAGAATTATCTGGCGATACCCTGGCAGGGAGATGTATAAAAACGATCTTTTAATTATGGATCTGCTGGCAACAAATAAATGGGAGAGGCCTGTATATTATTCTACAACCGTTCCTCCTCAGAACTACAAAGGGCTCGACAAGTATTTCCAGATGGAAGGGCTTGCATACAGGATTGTACCGGTTGACACTGCCCGATTTGCTTTGCCTGAATATGGTGAGGTTGATACCGACAGGATGTACAATAATATGATGACAGAGTTTAAGTGGGGCAATGCTTCTGATCCCGGAGTATATCTTGATGAGAATAACAGGAGAATGTTCAGTAATTTCAGGAGAATGTTCGGGATACTCGCTATAGAACTTTCGCTGGAAGGCGATACAGTAAGGGCAAGAGATGTACTTGCCAGGTGCAGGGAAGTAATCCCCGAACAAAAGGTGCCACACGGCTATTATAGCCTTAACCTGCTTGAAGCTTATTTTCTTGCCGGTGAATTTGATGAGGGGAGTGATTTATGCGCACAAATAGTAAACCGGAGTATGGAGATTCTGGATTACGCAGTTAGCCTGGATCCGGTACACAGGTATGGACTTAACCTGCTTAATGCCATTAACCTTGAAGCACTCAGGGGCTCTTACAGTATTGCAAAAGGCTATGGTCTGGATGATATTGCGGCAAAGATCGAGGAAAAAATGGAGTTATATTATACCGAGCTCTATGGTCAGCAGGTTTACAGATGAGATACTTCAGGCCATCTATATTACTGAGCCTGTTTTATCATAAGGCAGTTTTCCGGGTTCCTGTTTCAGCAAATAAAGTATACCTTACTTTTGACGACGGGCCCACACCGGGGAAAACAGAAAGGATACTAAGCATTCTTGAGCAGTACAGGGTTCCGGCAACTTTCTTTTTGACCGGAAGGAATATCCTTACCAGTCCGGACCTGGCTCAAAAAATACGGCAGCGGGGATTTTCGATCGGGAATCATGGATATGATCATATAAGGGGTACATCAAGCGGGTTCAGGAAATATATTGCGGATGTTAAGGAGGGAGAGAAATATTCAGGTTCAATATTCTTCCGGCCTCCCTATGGGGCAATAGGACCATGTCAGTATTATTGGCTCAGGAAAAGATACAGAATAGTATTCTGGGACCTGATGCCCTATGATTTTGACAACAGGCTGGATAAAGAGCAGGTGCTAAAAATAATTAAAAAGTACCTGAGGCCGGGCTCGCTGATTGTTCTGCACGATAACAGTAAAAGTAATGTTCCGGACCTGCTCGGGGATATTATTGAACTTTGCAGGTCGGAGGGCTATTCTTTTGGCGAGCTTTTCGAAGACTTAATAAAGGCCGGCTAAATTATTAATTCTAGGTAGTATATGCTATTTTTGAAAAAAATCGAATATGAAGGTATTGATTATAGGATCGGGAGGCAGGGAGCATGCCTTTGCCTGGAAAATTGCACAGAGCAGCAAGGTTAAAAAGATTTATACTTCGCCCGGAAACGGAGGTACCCGCCTGCATGGTGAAAATGTAAGCATAGACCTGGCAAATATGGAGGAACTAAAAAGCTTTGTTCTTTCAAAGAAGATTGATATGCTGATTGTAGGTCCCGAGGGGCCGCTGGTAGATGGTATAAGGGATAAATTTGAAGCAGATCATGAGATCAGCCATATCCCTCTTATCGGGCCTGACGCCAGGGGAGCTCTTCTTGAAGGGAGCAAGGAATTTGCCAAAGACTTTATGAAGAAATATAATATACCCACCGCTGAATACAGGAGTTTTAGCATCGAGACCTTTGAAGAAGCAAAAGACTTTCTGAAGACAATGAATCCGCCCTATGTTCTTAAAGCAGATGGCCTGGCAGCAGGTAAGGGTGTTCTTATACTTGATGATTATGATGAGGCGGTAAATGAACTGAATTTAATGTTTGAAGGTAAGTTTGGGCAGGCAGGCTCTAAGGTTGTAATAGAGGAGCACCTCAGTGGTATTGAACTATCTGTTTTTGTGCTTACCGATGGAAAATCCTATAAACTGTTACCCGAAGCCAAGGATTACAAAAGGATAGGAGAGGGAGATACGGGCTTAAATACCGGGGGTATGGGGGCAATTTCGCCTGTTCCATTCGCAGGCAGGGATTTTCTGGATAAAGTTGAAGACAGGATTATTAAGCCCACACTAAGTGGCCTGGCACAGGAGGGCATCGATTACAGGGGATTTATCTTTATCGGATTAATGAATTGCTCCGGCGATCCTAAAGTAATTGAATACAATGTAAGGATGGGCGATCCTGAAGCTGAGGTTGTGATTCCGAGGATAAAGAGTGATCTTATGGATCTGATGATGGGTGTTGCAGAACAAAACCTGGATACAAGGGAACTTATAATCGATGATAATACTGTAATTACAGTGATGCTCGTTTCCGGAGGATACCCGGGGGACTATGAAAAGGGGAAAATTATATCGGGAACGGATAAGACCGAAGGCTCAATACTCTTCCACGCAGGGACAGAAAATGTAAGCGGCAGGCTTCTGACATCAGGCGGCAGGGTTATCGCAATAAGTTCGCTTGCAGATGGAATGGATAAGGCGCTTGAAACTTCTTTCAGGAATGCTGAGATTATTAATTTCGAGGGAAAGTATTACAGGAAAGACATTGGATTTGACCTGAAATAATATGTTATTAAAATATTACAGGAGCATCGGACCGGGGTCTATCTTACTGGTTATATTAACAGGAGTATTGCTGTGGATGTACCAGTTTATTAGTCCTGCCCAGCTTACAGCATATTACAGTGAGAATGCTATGCCGCTTTTTCTCTTTATCGACTCTGTGCTGGGAGACAATGCCTTTGCAAGGTCTGTTTCAGGATTTATCCTTGTACTTATTATTGCATTTTACCTGTCAAACTTTAATACCAGGCTTTTCTTTATTACCGAACGTACCCTGCTTCCATCGTCGGTATATGTTATTCTATCAGGCTTCTTTATAAATCTCCAGACCTTTAATCCGGTTCTGCCAGCCACCCTTCTTCTTATTATTGCCATCGACAGGGTAATTGGATCTTACCGTAAACCCGGAATTGCCTATAATTATTTTGATGCCTCATTGCTTCTGGGACTGGCATCAATGTTTTATGCCAATATCTTATGGTTATTTCCTGTAATAATAATTGCAATCCTGATTATCAGGACTTTATACCTCAGGGAAATATTCCTGTCGGTGTTTGGATTAATCACACCTTACCTGGTTGCTTTGGCCATATACTACATTGGTGGCCATGATCTTTCGATAATCAAAGACCGTTTAATTAATAATATTCTTAAAGGTTCTCCTGCTTATTTATGGACGACTGCCGATCTGATAGCGATATGTACAGGTGCCTTAATTATTATTATTTCGCTTGTTCACCTGCTCGGACGCTATAATGCAAAGAAAATCAGGACACGTAAAATATTTTCACTTCTTATCTGGATGCTTGTTTTTGCTCTTGCGACCTTCTTCCTTGTTCCGGGAGCCTCGGTTGAATTGTTCTATATTGTCCTGATACCGGCATCATACCTCCTGAGCCACTTCCTGGTTTTTGTCAGGAATAAAAAAATAGCAAATATTGTATTTGCTATTGTCTGTATTCTGATAGTTGGTCTGCAGGTTCTGAGAATCTATAATATCTGATTTAACGGACTATTGACACTATACCCACCCCGAATCCTTTTTTACCGTCTTTAAAGTTGTACCAGAGCTGGTAAAGGCCTGTTTTATTACAGGAAAAATCGACAGAAGAATATATATTTCCCGATTTTTCAACGTAGGATGAGATAATTTGTTTTTGATTGTCGTAGAGGGTAAAAACCAGTTCTCCTTCAGAATTATCAGCATTACACATTGTGAAGCGGTAGGTCTGGTTCTTCATCAGGTACATATTTGCCTTGTGTACCGGCTGGTCGTCGGCCGAAGCTGATCCGGGAAGCTTAATTACAAAATTCTTGATAGCTGTTGTGTTATCACCCGAGCTAAGAGAGCATTGAGCAACCATATCCTGCGAATCCTGTCCGAAGGCACAAACTGCTGCAAATGCAATTGCGAATACTAAGAGTAGCTTTTTCATTTCTGGCTTAGTTCGACGTTAGTTTATTTCTGATTTCATCTATTAATATAATGATGTCTTCCAGCTGGCTGTCAGTCATTGTAACAACACTCTCTTCCACCTGTACTACCACAAGCCTGCCATCTTCTTCTACCGTTTCAGGTTCGCCGGGCGTAAAGGTAATCTCCACATCCCTGTAAACATCCTTAATCCTTTCAAAATCTTTATAAAGATTTGCGTATTCTTCACTCGACTCCTTGTAGGGGCTGAGCAGAAGCATCAGGTCGTTGAGTACAATCTTTTGTTCACCTATCCTGTTCCTGATCTCTTCGTGAGGGTAATCTTTAACTACCTTGCAGATAAGATACTGAGCTTCAAGCCATACACCTGTAATCATAAGTGCTGAAAGGTAGCCCCTGTTATTTTCTCTCAGGTAATCGTCGATCCGGTTGTACGAATCAACAGACATAAACAGCAGGGAGTCGAGATTATTTTTATTAATGGCCAGCCGTTTCAGTGTTTCAAAATCAAAAAACTGCCCAACCCTTATTCCATCGGCAAGTTCATTAATTGTTGTGAGGTTTTCTATTGATGTTCCGGTTTTCTCATAAATATTCAGGTAACCAAGGTCAGCACCATAAATACCCAGGCGTAAAGCCTGCTCAAAACTGGTCGACAGGCCTTTGGCTGCTTCGGTAGAGGCAAGCATATCTCCAAAATATGGTACCTGGAGCGATTGAAGCAGGGCTGCAACCTCCACAGGAGAGCTTATATTCTGGACAATATCCTCAATAGCTTCGTCGCTGAGGTTTTCAACTTCGGCCATTGGCAGTGAATCTGCTTCGGGAAAGACAAAATTGGAGTTCTTTTTACCTCCTCCTCCACACGAGGATAAAAAGAGCATCAATAATACCAGTAATGCAGGGATAGAGTTTTTCATATATTGCGACTTTGGCACTGATATACAAAAATATTAAAAATATTAACAAAAAAAAGTAATCTGCTTATAATACGATAGTCTAAATTATTTCCATCCTAATTTGTTAAGCACTTTACTTATAATATCAAAATATAAGAGCAAATAGAGGCCAATGGTAAGCAACCACACAAAGGCGATATTGAAAATAAAGGTATCAACATATCTGCCAAATATTGGTTTGAGAGGTGAAAAGAAATGAGTTCTGAAGCTTAGAGGTCCTCTTATTTCAGGTTGCTGGTAAATGGGATCATAGTTCTGAACGAAGCTGTTTTTATATTTTAATATCTTATTAGGCTCGTAAAGTTTTTTTACAATCTCCCAGAGCCTGTCGTTATGATAATTATCCATCAGGGGTTTCAGTGTCTCCCTGTTGGCATTAACAAATATGTCCCTCCTGATCATTGCCCTGGTAACAATGTCATTGTAATACAATTCTGCGGTTTTAATATAATTCCTGATTTCATTTGCCAGCTCAGTATTGAATTCAGCTGGGTTAATTTTATCAGTTGCACCAAAAGGCTGCAGGGGTCCGGGATCTGAAAGGAATTTAATCTCGTTGTGGATAAGGGCAAGATCTGCGGGAGTTTTTTCACTTAGCTGCCCGTTTCTGAATGCCCTTGTGGTATTATCCAGGGCTGTTTCAAGCGACCTGAGGCGCATGGCAGCATAGTAGTCTGCCTGGCTTTCGGTCAGATAGTAATCGTATACCTGTTTATCGTACCTGTTGTCTTTTGCCTGGGCAACCATCAGTGCTTCATAGGTCCATTTAGTTGGCATTATTTCAGCTATAAAAGGAACCCGCCCCACACTTCCTATTGTTCTGTTAAGCTTGTCGAAAGGGAACATTGCACCACTCAGAACCATCATAGGAATCATTATCATTGGTACAATAATGTATATCGTTATGGCCGAGTTGAAAGATGCAGAAATATTCAGTCCTATCAGGTTTGCACACGCAGCGGTGGTGAAAAATGCAAGCCAGTACTGGAGATACATTCCTTTAATTCCCAGGATCGGGTTGGCAAGAGCTACAAATAAAAGAGCATGTATGGCCGAAATAACCAGGAGTATTCCTGTTTTGGCAAGCAGGTAGGAGTTTCTGTTAAGATCGAGGAATCTTTCCCTGTTAAGAATTTTCCGGTCTTTAAAAATTTCTTCGGCACTGGTAATAAGACCCAGGAAAAGAGCCACAATAAGGCTCATAAAGATGTAAATCGGGATATTTTCATTTTCCCTGAAAACATAAATACTGGACGAGGGGTCGGCAATATACCTGATTATATATGACAGTATAAACCCAAGTACCGGGGCTTCGAAGAGAGTCAGCAGCACATATTGTTTGTTGGCTATCTTGCCAAGGAGGTCTCGTTTTGAGAATATGTACCATTGTCTCAATTTTGAAGGGATGCTCAGGTTTGAGGGAGGGGCTTCGGTAGCAGCCTGCATTTCTTCGTTGGGATACCTGTCCTTGAATTCCCGCGCCCAGTCCTTTGGAGACATCTTTCTTACACCTGTATACCTGCCGAACTCATCCACAACCTCTGTCTCCATAATATTGAAGATAATCTCAGGGTTGATATTACCACATGTGGGGCATTCGCCAATACTGCTTTCTATCTGTGCATCAAGCTTCTTAAAATAGATAAGTGCTTCAACCGGGTTTCCGTAATATGCCACTTCGCCGCCCTGGTCGAGTACCATCATCCTGTCAAACATCTTATAGATTTCTGACGAAGGCTGATGAATTACAGTTACAACCAGCTTACCTTTAAAGGTAAGTTCCCTGAGCAGGTCCATAACGTTTTCAGAATCTCTTGAAGAGAGTCCCGATGTAGGTTCGTCGAGGAACAATATTGATGGCTCTCTAATAAGTTCAAGGGCAATATTAAGCCTTTTTCTCTGACCGCCGCTAATAACCTTATTCAGCGGAGAACCAACCTTGAGATCGCGTTTTTCAAAGAGCCCAAGGCTTTGAAGGGATCTGTCGACCAGGTTTGTAAGTTCCTTATTATCAAGATCCTTAAAACAAAGGCTTGCCGCAAAATAAAGATTCTGAAATACTGTCAGATCTTCAATAAGCAGATCATCCTGGGGCACAAATCCAATAACACCTTTTATTAAATCATGATCAGAATGGATGTTAATCCCGTTAATAAAAACAGAACCGGTACCGGGCTTCAGGATGCCGCTTAAACAGTTCAGGAGTGTTGTTTTACCAGACCCGCTCGAGCCCATAATTCCCATCAGAGTACCTTCAGATTCGGAGATATTAACCCTGCTCAGTCCAACATCATTGCCGGGGAAGACATATTGAAGATCACGGGCAACCAGGCTTATTCTGTTGAAATCCTGTTTTGCCATGAAATGCGATGAAAAATCACTGTAATAGATTGGCTGGCCGTGCTGGTACCTCAGTGATGAGCCTTTGGGGACAGTATAAATTTTACCAATCTGCAGGGGCAAGCCGTTCATCGATAACTGGCTGCCTGAGAAGTGCTTCAGGAAGAAGAGGTCAACGCTTTCAATCCGAAGCACAAATATCTTTGTGTCGGCCTGTTCTTTCTCAACATCATTGCAGTTAAGGCAGGTGGATTCGTTTCCCAGCTTTAAAATTACTTCAGTTTCGGCTTCAGATTCTGCTTCCAGTTTCACAAATTCTTCAATACTATTTGATTCTGCCTTGCTGATCCTGAATACTTCGGCAACAGTATTGATAATATTCATCCTCTGGGGAGTGTAGCGCTTATCGGCATCTACCATCTCCAGGAGCCTCATAAGCACAACAACCTTCTGGCTCTGGTTTAATGTTTTGTTAATCTTTTTGCATATGCCGAAAATTTTTACCGAGTCTTTAACCGAGGGTGGTTCAAATTCGATTACAGGATCGGTATCAATAATACTGCCGGCGTTTGAATCGAAGAGCTCAAGGTATTCAGGTATAGAGTCTGTGCTCAGTTGCTTTGTGAGGAAGTTATAGACGTACTGCCTTTCATTCTTAAGCATGCCACCATCCTGCTTTACAATAAGTGCAAAGAGTTGCATCAAAGCCTTTAGTATTTCCTCACTCATGTGTCGACTGTATATTTATGGGTACCCTGTGCAGTGATAAAATTAATTAAATATGTTAATCTTTTTCCATCCCCGGGTTTTTTTCCTTTTTAGTAATGAAGCTTTTCCTTATCCATCCCGGTGCAATAATTATTCCAGCGATAAGATAGGGATAGTAACTTATAGCACGCCAGATAAGAGCTATAGCAAGCGCTGTGGCAGCAATATGATCTGCATCAACCGGAACAAAATCTGACAGGTAACGCGAAAAGATTAATTCTGCAATACCGCTGCCTCCCGGAGTCGGACTTATTATCATCATAATAAACATAACGAGCTGCCTGGCAAAAATCAGGAAATGTTCCCTTACTTCAAAAAAGGCTGTCAGCACTGCATTTGCTACCCAGTATCTTGCCGTCCACGAAAGAAATGTGGCGAGGCCTGCCTTAATCCAGAAGTGAAAGGGCTTGCTTGAAATATGCTTTGAACTGGTGATAATATCATCACCGGCATTAACAGCTGCCTCGTGCCAGCGTTTCAGTCCGGGAAGTTTAAATATTTTAATAATCAGCGATCTGAGCCCCCGGGGATTAAGGAAAAGCCCATAGCCCACCAGGATTACCCAAATCAGCTTAATAATGTACCCTATTATTGCAATAAGAAAGAGCTCGTTGGAAAACCATTGCCTGCCAGACAGCATCCCTTCCTGCATAAATAGATTATTGCCCCCGATAATTATAAATAAGACAGGAAACATAATAACAAAATACAACTCATCAAGGAAACTTGTAAGAAGAACAACTGACGATGAGCGGCCTACGCTTATTCCTTCCTTATGAATAAAGACCAGGGCAACAGCCGTACCCCCAATTGTTGATGGCGAGATTGACGAAGTGAACTCCCAGAGCATAATCACCCTGAATGCCTGTTTCCAGGTAAGATCATTATCTGTCAGAATCCTGATCCTGATCATATACCCAAGATCCCGGCAAATCATACAGCCCAGGGCAATCAGAAGGAAGAAGAAAGATTTCCTTTCAAAACTCAGGTTCGACAGGGCATCCTGGCTGTACTCCCTTCTGAGAAGCAGGGCAACAATTATCAGACCTATCGCGACAGGTAAAATAATATTGCGGGGCCTTATTCTTCTTACTACTTCTTTCCTTGTTAATCTGGCCATATAAAATGGTCATGTCCTAAAGAGTGGCGGACAATCTATTTTTTTTCGTTTAATTCTTCTTCCTTTTTTTTCTGCATATATGTTTTCCCCTTCACTATCCATTCTGCCGCTTCATTACCCAGGAGATGATGTTCGAAAAATTCCCTTGTCTTCTGGCAGTAGTCTTTCATGTTTTCCTTCTGCCTCAGACCATGATTTTCGCCTTCATATACAAGCATTATATATGGTTTTTCCATACGCCTCATCGTGGTAAACATCTCAATACCCTGGTGCCAGTCAACTGCACCATCCTTGTTTCCGAATGCCACCAGGAGTGGGGTAGTGATTTTATCAGCATTAAACATAGGTGAGTTATCCATATATTCCTTCATCAGGTCCCACCATGGTTCACGAAGCCTTCCCTGCGAAGTTTCGAAAATATTCTGGTTGGGACTGCCACTGTTCCAGTATATCTCATTGTACATGCTTATCATGTTAATAAGAGGAGCTCCTGCCACTGCTGCAGAGAAGAGATCTGTCTGGGTGATAATGAAACTGGTCTGGTAAGCTCCCCAGCTATGCCCCATCAAGCCTATTTTATCCTTATCAATCATACCTGTCTTAAGTACTTCTTCAACTGCCGGAACAACACAATCAACTGCCGACTCGCCGGGGTGATTTGTTTTGTATACTATGTCGGGCTGGAAAATAAAGTAGCCACTTGTTGTGTAATTAGTTGTGTTATAAGCACTCTCGTCGGAGGGAGAAACATAGCGGTGCAGTCCTGTTGACCTTATTTCGTAAATATATACTATCATGGGGTATTTTTTACCCTCCTGGTAGTTGGCAGGATAATATAAGGCACCCTGCATCTTTTTTCCATCCCTGTTGGTATATTCTATAAGCTCTGATCTGCCCCAGTGGTATTTTTCCTGCTGCAGGTTTGTAGCAGATACCTGGGAGGCTTTGCCAAAACCGGCCCCGCTTACAAAAATATCGGGAGAATCCGAATAGCTTTGCTCTGTATACAGGAACCTGTCGGCATTTTTGGCTTTACGCAAACCACCTATTGCCATATCTTTATAGATCAGTTCTTTATATTTTCCCTTCGGGCTTATTTTTCCATATCCGCTCCACTTTGACTTGTCGCCTGTAAGAGATATATAGAGGTCTTCGGCCGCGTCAAGGTAATCTTCTTCATAGTCGAGCCTTGTTACCCTGTGTATTATTTCGCTTGCTTTTCCTTCGGTTAGTTTCTCTGGTGGAGTCCCGTTTGCCGGAACTTTCCATACATCATATTCATCGTATACAAGCATTGCAACATCATCTTTCAGCCAGCCTCCGAATCCAAAAGGTGGTTTTATATCCTTTGGTAAATCGTCCCGTGTATTCCAGAAATCTGTATCAAGACTACCGGTCATATTTGTATGCTTATTATTCTCCACATTATAAAGCCACCAGGCCTTATCCTTGAAATAGTACAGGAATTTGCCCTCGGGCGAGGAGCCGTAGATAGTGGAAAATCCTTTCAGTATTTCCTTCTTTTCGCCTGTTGTCGGATCAACAAGGTAATGATCATAGAGCGGAGTCCTGAACTGTGGCCTGTAGGCCTTATCGCTTCTGACAAGTACCTTCATGCCATTGCCGCTTATCCTTGGATCCTGTAGTTCATCGTCTGAGATCCTGACTATTTTGCCTGAATTAATATTCCATGCAAACATATAGGTAAAGTTGGCCTCAGACCTCGGGTAGGTAACCTGCTGATTTGGTTGTATAGGATCGTCTTTCCAGTGCCAGATATCAACACCGGGGAGCTTTTCCTTGTCTTTCTTCTTATCTTCCTTGCTTTCTTTCCTGGTCCATTCGTAGACCCCGAAATAAAGTATGGACATGTCGTCTGAAAAAGTGGGGGTGTAGGTTTCCCTGACCCTCATATCGCCTGGTATATTTGCAGACCCCAGGGGATTGAAAGAATTGATTGTAAGAGTTCCGTAAATATCTCTTACTGCAAATACCCTGTGATTCATTTCTTTATACGCAGTATCGGGGAATTCTTTCAGGAAGGAGAAAGCCTTTCCCTCTTTTTCCCACCTCAGGCCGGAATAGGATGTAGTATCACTGTCAATGGTTCTCAGGGTATAGGTATCAAGGTTGAACAGTTCTACGGCATTTCCAAGCGATCCTTTCACATCAACTATATAGGCCAGCCTGTCTCCTGCTTTGTTTACAGAATACTCCTTTATATTACCCAGGTTTTTTAGTATACCATTTTCGAGCCTGCAAAGAGTAATGTCGTTAGTTTTTACTCCCTTTTCAGCATAAGTTCTCATTAACAGGTGTTTCCCGTCGTCAGTGAACTCTGATGACTGTACATCGTTAAACACCCGCTCTTTACCTGTTTCCAGGTTTAGAAGCCGTACTTTATTCTTTATTTCCTTTTTGCCTTCTCTCATTTTTTCCTGTTCCTTCTCGCTGTAATGAATCTGCATCGAAATCCATTTTGAGTCGGAAGAGAATGCTGGCTGCGAAGAAAGCGGGTATTTGTAGTCTTTTTCCGTTTCGAGGTTCTTTATATAAAGTGTATCGTCGCCCTCAACAAGACTTATATGCCAGGCTACCCAGTTTCCATCATCAGTAACAGTATAGGTGCCGAGGTTCTGCCACTGTGCATAATCCTTTATCTGCAGGTCTGTTTTCTGTGCAGATAATGTCAGAGATAAGCCCAGTAGAAGTGTGATCAGGGATAATCTTGTAGATAATTTCATGATTTCTTTATTTATGTTGGAAAGATTCAAATATACCCACTCCTGTGGAGATTGACGAATATTGACTGAAATTTATTTATTGATTTAGCGGGAGATAAGATGAAACAAAGTATTGGAATAATAAAGTATTCTAACAATAGAAGAAAGAATACAGTACTTATCACTGAGTATAAGCCCTATGGTATAAATACCGGCATGTTTTTTGTGGCTATTTTGTTGAAATAAAGGGAGTTCTTTGAAGATGGTTAGACAGGAAGGTGCTTTCCCGGGTATTCGGTGATCCCCGCTCTGAAAATAAAAACAGGAGAAGCATCAGAACAGGATGGTCTAAATGATGCCTCACTTCGTTCGGCGACTCCTTGTATCCTGTATTGCAAATAAGCACTGCCATTTGCCAATGGCAAATGTTATCTTTTGTTTTTCAGACCCTTCCTGGAGCAAGCTCCATCCGGGTCTATAAAACAAAAGCCACCTTCGATGAAGGTGGCAGTGTTTGCTTGATCAGTGATCAGGCGGAGGTGGAGATAAGGGGAATCGAACCCCTGACCTCGTGACTGCCAGTCACGCACTCTAGCCAACTGAGCTATATCCCCGGAATAAAAGAACAATTTCCGGGAATAACTGAGCTATATCCCCGGGCTGTGCAAAATTAATTATTTTTTGTAATCTTCAAAAAATATGTTGTACAGCCTTAAAATGACTTATGTAATAAACGGTAATTACTTAAATGTCAGGGGAGAAGTGTTTTTACCGTGAAAAATTATGTTAATTTTCGGAGCTGAACTGATAAATATTTGACATTAATTCATTTAATACTTATTTTTAGCCCCTCAAAATGATTTATTATGGAAATTAAGAAAAACGACAATGTAAATCTTGAAAAGCGGAAAGGTATATTCTTTCAGCTTGGTCTGGTAATAGTACTCTCACTCTGTCTTATCGCTTTTGAGTGGACTACCGGAGAGAAAGGGGCAAACCCCTTTGATACAGGTAATAACGATATTATCGAAGAAGAAATGATTCCTATAACAGAAATGGAACAGCAGCAACCTGAGACTCCACCTGAGGTGCCTGAGGTAACTGAGATTTTCGAAATAGTTGAAGATGATGTTGTTATTGAAAACGAGATTTTATTTGCTGACGATGAAACCAGTTTTGACGATGAAGTAGAGATGTATGACTTTGCCGTTGACGAGGAGGAGGAAGAAGAAGAGGAAGAGATTTTTGTTGTGGTTGAAGACATGCCCTCATTCAGGGGTGGTGATGTTAATAAATTTCGTGAGTGGGTTCAGAAACGCGTAAAGTATCCACAAATTGCTGCAGAAAACGGAATCCAGGGAAAGGTGTTTAT
>JAZBNV010000144.1:0-2145 GCA_036350795.1 Marinilabiliaceae bacterium | reverse complement strand
GCAGTCTGCCGGAAATTTTCGATCCCTGAACCTGAATGGATATGAAGCAAGCGGACGAATATAAATCTGAAAGAAATTCAAAGCCGGTTAATAAAAAGGATAAATTGTTTAGATCCTTTTTTGTTATTTCTGTTATATTTATGGTTTTAAGAGCTATAAACCTCACCAGCCTCTGATAAGCCATATGGCAAACAGATATTTGATAATAAGATTTTTCGTTTTATTTAGTCTGTATTGATATGATAAAAAGATTTACTCTGCTCACTCTATTGGGGCTTGTGCTTATCAGCACTGATCTTTTTTCCCAGAAAAGACTTGAGAATAAAATGACTTTTTACGATGCTGAAAGCTGGATCCTTTTTGAAGATTACAAAGAAGCCCTGCCCAAATATCTTCAACTTTTAAAACTTTATCCCGCAAACGCAAATTACAAATACAGGATAGGTCAGTGCTATATCAATATGGCCGGAGAGAAGGATAAAGCTATACCATATCTTGAAGAAGCTGTCAGGAACATTAATCCTGAATACAAAGAAGGCCGCTTCAGGGAAACAGGAGCTCCCCGGGATGCACTTTATCACCTCGCAAACGCTTACAGAATCACCAACCAGCTGGATAAGGCAATTGAAACTTATAAACTGTTCAGGGAAGATCTCGATCCCGAAATATATGACTCTGTTATTGTAAACAAGCAGATAGAATCATGCCTGAATGCATTAGACCTCATGAACAATCCGCTTTTTATTAAGGAGAGGAATCTCGGAATGATCATCAACGAGGATAATTCGGAATACAACCCTGTAATTTCTGCTGATGAAGAGATTCTGGTATTCTCAAAAAGTGAAGCTTTCTATGAGGCTATGCTTTACTCTTCCAAAAACAACGGGGTATGGAGCTCTCCTGTGAATATGAACGAGCTTTTAAAAGTGGACAGAGATATCTACCCCACCAGTATATCGAAAGATGGCAGAACTTTGTATATTTATAATGCACAGGATTATGACGGCAACATTTTTTCAACGGTCTTCGAGAACGGAGCATGGAGTCCCTTACTTAAACTGAATGATAACATCAACACAAAATACTGGGAATCTCACGCTGCAATTTCACATGACAACAAGAAGCTGTACTTCACGAGTAACCGTAAAGGAACTTATGGGGGTCTAGATATTTTTGTCTCTGTCAGGGATACTTCAGGCGACTGGGGGCCTGCGGTAAACCTCGGACCGGTAGTAAATACACCTTACAATGAAGACACTCCGTTCCTGAGTGAGGATGACAGAACATTGTTCTTCAGTTCACGCGGACATCTGAATATGGGTGGCTATGATATCTTTTACACTACACTGCAGGAAAACGGTGAGTGGTCCGTTCCGCGGAATCTGGGTTATCCTCTCAATACCACCGATGATGATATCTTCTTCAAACCTGTAAAGAACGGCCATGCAGGATATATTGCTAAATACAATCCCGACAATTACGGCAAACAGGATCTGTACCGTATCGATATCTACTCTGAAGAACACCCCAGAATATTTCAGGTAATGGGACTGGCCAGAGGAGCTGATATCCAGAATAGTGTCAGAATAAGTGCAGTGAATAAGCAGATGCCTGGGCAGGAACTTGTCGTTAACACAAATCCGGAAAACGGTCTGTTTGAATTTTTAGCCCGCCATGGTGACTGGGATCTCACTTATGAGTCTGAAGGCAGTGAAAAACTCAGGACCAGCATAAAAATCCCCTTGAGGAACCCTTCAGATACATTCATGCTGGCAGAAGTCACCCTGGCCAGAGATTACAGCGCTGACTTCTTAATGGATCCTGACAGCCTTATTTCAGAAGCGAAGGATGACTCTCTCCATAATGAAAATACTGATGCTCCAGATATTTCTGACACCAGCGAAAGACCAGTTGTCAAACAGCCTACAGAGATCCCTCAGTACAATGAAGGAATCACAGAAATACAATCGCTCCCCGCACCTGAAATTGAAAAACCAGTCGCCGATGAGACTGAGAAGACAGAATCCGGGGATATTGTTCAGGAATCTGATATCACTACAGCTGTTCAGAACTATGAGACAGATTTTACAGAAGTCCGGGTACCTGAAGGTGAGAAGAAAAATTTAAAATACCTCTGGTGGCTCT
>JAZBNV010000143.1:0-3415 GCA_036350795.1 Marinilabiliaceae bacterium | reverse complement strand
GCGACGGCGGACTGCTAAATTTTTAAGCACCGCAAATATAAAGGAAAAAGTTTAAAAAGTTGAAAAGGTTTATAAAGTTTAAAAAGTTAATAAAGTTGATAAGGTATATGGTAAGTCAATGTCTGAATAACTCAACAGCTCAACCTGTCCGCCATTTTACCAGTCGAAGGCATGGCAGGCAGTCCGGTACTTGCAACTTGTAACTCTTTCTCTTATCTTTCAGGAATAATATCAGAAACTATGAGTAAGATACCATTTTCGCGACGCAGATTCTTTAAAGTGCTGGGCACAGGTTCTATTGTTGTTGCCGGAGCTCCCATTGCAGCAGCACCCGCAAGTATTCTCAGAACACAACAGGAGAAACCTAAAACAAATGTAGCTGATGCTGCAAAAATTGCCCGCTCTGAAAAATCATTGCCCGGAAGGTACCCCGGAAGGGTGGTTAAAATTGACAATGATAATTCGGTAGCCGATAACACTATTGTGCCCGAAGAAGCATATAAAATGCTTGAAAAGGGAATGCTGCAGCTTACAGGTGAGAAAAGACTTAAGAAGGCCTGGCGGCTCTTCGTTTCGCCCGGAGAAAAAATAGGTCTGAAAGTAAACCCCGTTGCCGGCAAACAACTCAGTACCAGTCACGCAGTGACTAAGGCCGTGATTAAACAACTCGAAATGAGCGGTATAGACAGGAGTGACATTGTTATTTTTGACAGACGTGAATTTCAGCTTAAAGAAGTGGGATATACTGCAGAAAATTATCCCGGAATAAGGATAGTTGGAACAGAACAACAGGATGAGGCCGGATCTTATTATGGTGAAGATGGCATCCTCTACGGTGAAAAGATGATTGATAAGGAATGGTTCTACTGGGCTGATGTTGAAGGTGATTATGATGAGTATACAATACCCTATATGGTTAACCGTGGTGAATATTCATATTTCTCAAAAATTATTACCTCTGAGGTAGATAAGATTATTAATATCCCGATACTTAAAAATGCAGGGGCCACTGTTACCAATGCAATGAAGAACCTTGCCTTTGGAGCAGTGTCAAATACCGGCCGTTTGCATGCAAAGCTATGGCACGACACCTGCGCTGAAGTATGCGCTTTTGCCCCTGTAAGGGATAAGGTGGTGCTTAATATCACAGACGGACTAAAAGGTTGTTTTAATGGTGGACCGGGTGCTAATCCCCAGTTTTTTACCAGCTATAAGACTATGCTGCTGGGTACCGACCCCGTGGCCATGGACAGGATCGCTCATGAAATAGTTGTTGCAAAGAGAATTGAAGAGGGGATTCAAAAACAGGATAATCCAGGGGCCGCAAGATTCCTGGATATGGCAGCTGACCTGGAGCTTGGAATCTCTGACAGAAGCAGGATTGATCTTATTGAAGTTGAGGCGTAGGGCATAACCTGCCTTCGGCAGGCAGGGGCGTAGGGCGCAGAGCGCAGAGTGGAGAGCTAAGGGTGTAGGGGATATAAGGGGTAAAGAGTTATATTAAAGGGCTAGGGTATAGGCTTAAAAAAATAATTATGAGAAAATATTATTGTTTTTTGCTCCTTGGATTGACATTTTATATGTCGAATGCCCAGGAAACTGTTTCACTGGCAGCTGAAATAATACCTGGACTCAAAATAATAAAGGAGGCAGAATACACGCAGGAGTCACTCTTCGGATATATGAATGGTGGAGCTGAACTTTACCTTGAGTATGGCTTTGAAGAATTAAAGGTTTCAGAACTGAAGTATAAGGGGCATGATCTGAAAGCTGAAATTTACAGGATGGAATCACCGGCTATGGCGTTCGGAATATATTCTGTAAATATTTTCAGATGTGATATACAGAATGAAGAGAAAGGATATTTCTGCCAGACAGACTTCCAGGTTCAGGTTTGCAGGGGAGAGTACTATATCAATATTGTCAATAATGACGGATCAGGCGAAGGGAAAGAATTTGCTGTTAAGTTAGCTGCGAAGCTGGCAGAAATGGTTTATTCTGATTCCTTCAGCTTAAATGATTACCTGGGTGATACTGCTATTCCCGGCAATATTAATTCAAAGAAACTGCTGGCAGGAAGATTATCACTCGAAAATAATGCTTTCAGCTACCTGCAATATTTTGAAGGATTTGAATCTTTCTCACTTCTTATTCTGGAAGCTGATTCCTTTTCTCTTCTTGCAATAAGGTTTGACGAGGCTGCCTCTATCAGCAAATTTTTTCTCAGTCACGGAATTCCGGAAATACCATTATGCGGTGAGCCGGTAAGATCTGGAGATAAAGAGTTTACCATGACCGACCATGGTGATATCCTGCTTCGTATAGATAGCAAGTAGATACGTATTGATTTTTATGTGCTTTTATTTACTTTTGCAGCCTAAAGAATAAACAAAAGACAATGGAACTTTTTAAATCTATGGATATGCCTGTGAACCAGGATAACAATACTGAAAAAAGTGTTGAAAGAGTAAGATGTTTAATAATCGGATCAGGACCTGCAGGTTATACAGCAGCTATATATGCTGCCAGGGCAAACCTTAAGCCTGTAATGTATACCGGCATGCAGATGGGGGGTCAGCTTACAACAACCACTGAAGTTGATAATTTCCCGGGTTACCCTGATGGTGTTACAGGCCCGGAAATGATGGAAGACCTGAAGAAGCAGGCCGAAAGATTTGGCACACAGGTTCGGTTCGGAATAGCAACATCTGTGGATTTTTCCGGTAAACCCCATAAAGTTACAATCGATAATAAAACTACTATTGAAGCTGATACAGTAATCCTGGCAACAGGGGCAACTGCAAAATACCTGGGACTTGAAGCTGAAAAGAAATATGCCGGAATGGGCGTATCGGCCTGTGCCACCTGTGATGGATTCTTCTACCGCGGAAAAGATGTGGCTGTTGTTGGTGGTGGCGATACTGCTGCTGAAGAAGCATCATACCTGGCTGGTCTGGCAAGAAAAGTCTACCTGATAGTTCGTCGTGATGTTCTCAGGGCATCAAAGGTAATGCAGGAAAGGGTACTTAGAACAGAGAATATTGAAATCCTATGGAAGCACCAGACTGTCGACCTCTTCGGAGAGAATGGAGTTGAAGGTGCTCACCTGGTAAAGAATAAAGGCGAGGAGAATGAGGAAATGGTAGATATTAAGATCGACGGATTCTTTCTTGCCATCGGGCATACTCCTAATTCAGAAGAATATAAAGACTATCTTGAGACTGATGAGGTGGGTTATATAAAAACCATACCCGGTACATCCAAAACAAATATTGAAGGAGTTTTTGCCTGTGGAGATGTCCAGGATCCGGTATACCGCCAGGCCGTTACAGCTGCCGGCTCAGGATGTATGGCTGCCATTGATGCTGAGCGCTGGCTTGCCGAACAGGACTAGGGAAAGGCGCAAGACGCAAGG
>JAZBNV010000142.1:0-13832 GCA_036350795.1 Marinilabiliaceae bacterium | reverse complement strand
CGGTGATATACCTCCCTGTAATCTGTGCCATAGGCATTGGTTACGAAGAAGGAGCGGGTGGAATCAACCACCATTGAATTCAGCCATCCATGCAGATAATTAAACTTAAACCATTCAAGTGGCTCAAGATTTAGGCTGATATGAAAAAATGAAGGGTTAGACCCGCCAAGGATATTGGCACCGTGATAATTACTTCCCCATTCCACGTTTTCTTTTACCAGGCCGGCATAGCCCCAGTCCCACGAATATACTATTCCTCCCCTCATCTCGCTCCAGTCGGTTCCGGCTTTAATATGTCCGCCATCCCTTTCAGTAAGATAAGCAGGCTCTCCTAGCAGGGGCTTTTCATGATTATCCCTGAGCGAGGCCCAGAAAGACCATTTTCCTATATACGACCTTGCCTCTACTCCGTTACGCCAGTATGTGGCCCTGCCTTCCTTATTGCTCAGTAGCTCTCCTCCGAAAACCGGGTTTACCGTGAATGAAAAACGCTCGTCCTTATAATAAAAAAAATCTTTTCGCAGGTCCCTGTCCCTGCCTTCCGAAAGTTCCTTCCCAAAATCCAGCATATAGAATTCCAGCTCCTTTCTTTGCCTCGGGCTAAGCAACTCTTCTTTCTCAATTGCTTCCTGCAGTGAAAGTGCTATAAACCCACGTGAATATGGCTTTGTTACTGAATTAAGATCAATTACGCCGAGAGCAGCCAGCTCATCCATATATTCGTAAACTCCTTCATTCTGCACGGGATGCAGGGCTGTCTGACCAAATGAGGCGTAAGGCGTAAGGAATAAGGCGCAAGGCAGAAGTATATGGAGTAGTCTTTTCATTAAAGGGGTTCGAGGGAACTAATTTAGGGAAAAGTTGTGAGAAATGAGTAATGGGGCGTAAGGCTTAGGGCGTAAGGTATAAGGGATAAGAAAGAGTAGATCCCTCGGCAGGCTCGGGATGACAGTATAAAGTGGAGGGTGGAGAGATTGGGAGAGGGGGAGAATGGGAGAAAAAAGAGGAAGACAGATCCCTCCCCCGAGAACTCGGGCTCGGGATGACAATCTGGTGAAGAAAGATTTTATGTTGTTGCATATTGCAGGGTAAATACTTAATTTCATCGCACAAAGTTGATGCAACTCCTTTAAATAAATAAGGGTCTATAAGAAGTAAATTATAGCAATAGCAGATAATGAAAAGACGCTCATACCAGGCACTGACGGTGCTGGCCGATATGGTAATTCTGGCCGCATCGTTTCTGATTATGGTATGGATAAAGCCGGCCAGCAAGGCGCATTACCTTCCTTCTCATATTGATTATTTTATAATACTGGCCGTATTCTGGGTACTGGTCTCAATACTATTCGGGAAACTGCATCGTGGCAAGGTAATAAACCTGAAGACCCTGTTGTACCGCACGACTGTAAGTAACTTTATCTCGGTGTCAGTTGCCATACTCTCGATGTATCTTCTCCAGATTACAGGGCACAGCAGGCTGATAGTGTTCGGAACGATTGCCCTGGCAACAGTGCTGGAGATTATATGTGGTATTTGTTTCCTGGCTGTTCAAAAGGCAGCCCTGCAGGATTACCAGCCTCTCAGCGATTATAAAACCATTAAGCAGCTTACTGAAGAAGAGCTGGTTGGAGAGGTAAGTACCAGTGTAGTATGTGATGAGGCAAGCAGGGAGGTTGATCCCGAACTGGCAGAAGCCCTGGTAAACGAAGTGGGCGAAGAAACAGCAACAGGAATACTTAATATCGCAAAGGGGAAGCTTAACGGCAGCTCAAGGTTTGTCTCCACAACAACTGCCTTTAATATAGCGTCGCTACCCCTTAAAGAATACTCTTACCTGATAAACCTGCACAGGCTTAACCATATAAGAGACATTGACAAATTTTTAAATACTGTTAATGCAAAAATAAAACATGGTGGCTATTTCCTGTGTTGTGTGGAAACGAAGAACCTCAGGAAGAAAAGATTTTTCAGGAAGTATCCCCCGGTAATTAATTTCGTGTTCTATGTTTTTGATTTTATTATAAAGAGAATATTCCCGAAAATAAGGCTCACAAAATGGCTCTATAATATCCTTAGTAAGGGAAATATGGTACTCTCAAGGGCCGAGGCCCTGGGACGGGTCTGCCGGGCAGGCTTTAAGATTGAAAATGAATCATTTATCAACAATATACTCTATATAGAGGCAAAGAAAATAAATAAACCCCTCGAACTTAATGGTAAGAATTACGGTGTCCTGATAGCATTGCCACGCATAGGAAAGGGAGGAGAGTTACTGAAGGTATATAAACTGCGTACCATGCATCCCTATTCTGAATATATACAGGATTATATTTACAGCCTGTATGAGCTGGAGCAGGGCGGAAAGTTCAAACACGACTTCAGGATCACTACCTGGGGGGCTTTTAGCAGGAAGGTATGGCTTGATGAACTGCCCATGCTGATAAATGTATTAATGGGAAATATGAAAATAGTGGGTGTAAGGCCACTCAGTAAACAGTATTTTGACCTGTATTCAAAAGAACTCCGGGAGAAAAGAATACAGTTTAAGCCGGGACTGGTGCCTCCTTTCTATTATGATATGCCAAAGGAACTTGAAGAAATACAGGCTTCAGAACTGAAATACCTTGAAGCTTACGAGCAGAAGCCCTTCAGAACCGATCTTAAGTATTTTTTTGTGTCGATGAAGAATATAATTTTCAGGAGAGCAAGGTCGCATTAAACGGTTGAACGGTTAACGGTATAAGGCAAAAGGTAAAAGGACGGTGAGGGGAAGACAGATCCCTCGACAGGCTCGGGATGACAAAATCAAAGTGAATGGGTGGAGGTCGGGATGACAAAATCAAAGTGAATGGGTGGAGGTCGGGATGACAGGTTGGTGGAGGGTAATAAGTGGTGTTAAAAACAAAAAGAGTAAATTAGCGTTAAGTTTTAAGAAGTATCTTAGAAAATATTTATGAAGCGTTTAGTTATAATATCATTCCTCTTGCTTATGGCTGCAGGTGCATCTGCCCAGCTTGTAAGGGGTAACAGGCCATACTCAAGCCTTAATTCCAGTCCCGGCTTTATTACAATCAACGAGTTTACTTACGGCTATGGCCTGGGTGGCCATACCACTCCTTTTTCAAACAGTTACTTCGGTTTTACCTCGGTAAACGGTTACCAGGTAAATGAAATGTTTATGGTTGGGGGAGGAACAGGCCTGCTCTTTTATAAGGATGGCTTAATGATTCCGCTGTATGTAAATATGAGATTAAGGTTCCCTATTAATGAATTTAGTCCTTACATATCCGGGTCGGGTGGTATGCTGATAAATCCTTCTGATATCAATGGCGGAACAAGAATGTATATTAATCCCGCTGCCGGAGTACGCTACTCGATGAGCAGAAACCTTGGAATAACAATAAGCGCCGGTCTGTGGATACAGATGGGAGCAAATATAGGCAGGGCCAGTTTTATTAATGCCAAAACTGGTGTTGTGTATAAGTTCTGATTATCTTTCCTGTCATTTTTATTTACTATCTTGGTGCTTAATTATTAATTGCCGGAAAGAAATATGAAAAGAATTCTACTTTCGCCTCTCGTAATACTCATCCTGCTAATATCATTCTCATCCTGCAATAAAAATAAGAATCGCAGGGTTGAGCCTGAGATAACCTTCAGCATCAGTCCTTCTGATTCAACTACTGATGATATTCCTGACGAGAAACGGGAAATATTTTATGGTCTCCTTACTCCTGTTGAAATAAGTGCCATTTTTAATCGCCTTGGAGCAACATATACTCCCGAATTGCTGAACGACAACAACAGGGGTAACGACTACCTCAGCAGTTCCAAGGCAGCTCTTAACCTCGGGGTTTACGGCGTGGATCTCAGCTACCTTAAAATGTTTAACCTGCACGCTGAAATGATAAAGTATATGATTGCCGTGAGATCTCTTAGCGATAAACTCGGAATCCCGATTGATTTCCTTACCGGACCTATTGAGCATCTTGAAAATGACATGAATGATGCCGATTCTATCCTAAACTACGTAAACACAGCTTATAAAAGAATTGAAGACCATCTTAAAATTGATAACAGGGAAAGCACTGCCGGACTTATGGTGCTTGGCGGATGGATTGAGGCACTCTATATTGCCTGTGAGCTGATTGACGAATCAAAGAATCTTGACCCCGAGGTTGTTGCCAGGGTAGCTGAACAGAAATATACCCTGAACACACTGCTAAGTTTCCTTAAAAATTATTATGACGATCCCGTGGTGGTTTATTATACCAAGAAATTAAAATTCCTGAAAAAATACTTTGATAAGTTCGAGATATATTTCGACAAGACCGACCTCGAGATCGATGAGGAAAGCCAGGTACTGAAAGCATCCAGAAGTGAAATGACAATCACACGCCAGAACCTGAAGGATATTAAGGACTATGTTGAGAAGATGAGGGAAGAGACAGTGGGGATATGATGAGGAACAAAATAAGTCTATGAAGAAATTAGTCGTTCTTACCGGTGCGGGGATGAGTGCTGAGTCGGGGCTGAAAACCTTTCGTGAGTCGGGGGGACTATGGGAAGAACATGATGTGCTGGATGTGGCTACACCCATGGCCTGGGCTAAAGATCCCGAACTGGTTCTCAGGTTTTATAACGAAAGACGAAAACAGCTCCTGGAGGCAAAACCAAACGAGGGACACAAAGGGCTTGCCAGACTGGAAGAATATTTTGATGTTCATATAATTACACAGAATGTTGACGACCTGCACGAAAAAGCAGGCAGCACAAAGATCCTTCACCTTCATGGCGAACTGAAAATGGCCCGCAGCACTGCCGACCCCTTTATAAGATACGAGATCGATGGATGGGAACTTAAAATGGGAGATGTGTGCGAAAAAGGAAGCCAGTTACGTCCTGATATAGTATGGTTCGGTGAAGCGGTCCCGGCTATGGAAGAAGCCGCTCATATTGCTTCAACTGCAGATATCTTTGCCGTGGTAGGCTCTTCGCTTAATGTTTATCCCGCTGCAGGACTAATAGGATATGCTCCTTCAAAAGCATCACTCTGGCTTATCGATCCCAATGATGTTATGATCCCTATGAACAGGAAAGTTGAAGTGATCAAGGAGCCTGCATCAATAGGGGTTGGGATATTGAAGGAACGGTTAACGAAAAACGGTAAACGGTAAACCTGCCTGCCGGTTCACCCGCCGAAGGAGGGCAGGCAGGCGGTAAAAGGTGGTGGATGGGTAGAGAGTACAAGGCCTAAACAATTCATCAATTAAACAAAGTAAGATCTTGCTGGTTTATAAGAATAATGGCTAAAAGAAAGATCATAGTAGCAGTAACGGGTGCCAGTGGGGCAATATATGCAAATAGCCTGCTGAAGAAACTTGAAGATATAAAAGATCAGCTTGAGGAGGTTGCCGTGGTATTTTCGGGTAATGCTGAAGATATCTGGGAACATGAACTGGGTTCACCCCCTCTTCCCCTTTCCCCCTCACCCTCTGTTTTTAAAAACTACTCCAACAACAATCTCTACGCTCCCTTTGCTTCCGGTTCGGCCCGCTATGATACTATGATAATATGCCCTTCGTCAATGGGAATGCTGGGAAGGGTAGCTCACGGGGTATCGGATGATCTTATTACCAGGGCTGCTGATGTAATGCTTAAGGAAAGACGAAAGCTGATTTTTGTGCCAAGGGAAACTCCTTACAGCCTGATCCATATAAATAATATGAAGCTGCTTACCGAAGCAGGTGCAGTAATCTGTCCGGCAACGCCATCGTTCTATTCCAGTCCACAAACTATTGATGATCTTGTTCTTACTGTTGTAGACAGGGTTATGGACCTGGCGGGATTTGAGATCAAAACCCGCAGGTGGGGAGACGCTATAGAATGATGAACGGCAAAAGGTTTACGGTATACGGCAAAAGGTAAACGGTAAAAGGCGGAGAGTGTGGATGAGTGGAGAGGAGTCAGGCTTTTCGGAGAAATTGCTTTACAGTTAAAATAGCCAGAACATGAAGCGCAATAACGGCGGCGATAACAATAATCCTGTAATCGCCGGAACGTTTAATTATAATCCCCACAAAAGCCCAGATAACAACCAGCCCGATATAGGGATTATTAATCCTTATAATGGTAAGCGACACAATCAGGGTCCCGACAGCAATCATAACTACAGTCCATGCCTGTTGTGAGATGCCAAATCCTCCCCAGCCGGCATCAACAAACAAGGCTGTTACATTGGCAATGGTTGCAATACAGATCCAGCCCAGGTAAATACCAAAGGCAGCCTTAATAACACCATTTGAAAGATCCTTCAGCTGGAGATTTATCAATACCAGGGAAACCAGTAATCCTACCATTATCAACAGCGACAGGGGAAGCTTCTGATAATGCCATGCTACAATCCACAGCCCGTTAAAAACACATGATATAATAAATATCCAGTTTATTTTCATTGCAATTTCTTTTGATGCGGGCATAAACTGAACTATGCAATATGCCAGGAGAAGCAGGTAAATAATCCCCCATATTGAAAAGGTAATCCCTGCAGGCACAAAGAGGTTTGGATAAGCATCCGAAAGTTCGCCGGTCGTTTTGCCATTAATAGGAAGTGAATTGGCCAGGTAGTTCATATAAACCATTCCGGCGAAAAACAGCAGAGTAAGATAGCGTAGCATGCTCCTGAAATATTGGTTTGTATAAATAAAGATAGTTAAAAAATAAATACCTGCCACATAAGGAAAAAGACTTTAGCCCTCAGTCCTGTTCCAGCTAAGTTTCTTCCCGAAGCCAAGGCGGTTATCGGTCATCTTGATATGGCTTAACTCAACAATCCACAACGAAGTATTCATAAGTGCAGCTACAGGGAAACGCCTGAGATAGGCCTTCTTTGCCTTCTTCGCAAGATCATCGCCCGGCCGGCTTGCCTTTCCCTCGAACTGGATTCCCTGTATCTTTCCTATTACATTGGTTTCGAGCACAACAGAACCTGCAACCAAAGGGTTTTTTTCAAATTCCTTTCCGTGCCGGGTATCATCGTCGGTGGTAAATACAAAGACTGCCTCATCCTCCAGAAAAACATAAAAACAATTGGCCGTCCATGGCTTGTCGTCTGTTGATGTGGCGATTGTAAGAACGTGATGGGCCTTGATAAATTTAACTATACGAGGGTCTATCATATTATTATGCGAATTATGCGAATTGGTGCGAATTTATGCGAATTTTTTGGTTACTAAGTGATATTGGATTAAATTGTAAAGTCTCATTGCTGTAATCATGACTGATATTATTTATAAACAGGAGAGTTACGAGATTATTGGGGCATGTATGAATGTATATAATAATCTTGGCCCGGGTTTCAAAGAAGCTATTTATCAGGAAGCCCTGGAACTTGAATTTGCAGGAAGGAATATACCATACAAGAGCGAGACAAAACTTAGAATACTTTTTAAAGGATATAATCTTTCAAGACATTTAAGAGCTGATTTCCTTTGCTATGATTCAATAATAGTAGAAATAAAATCTTTACCTTCTCTCAACATATATAATTACAAACAGGTTAAGAATTATCTTAAAGCCACCTCTTTCAGATTAGGTATCCTGGTAAATTTCGGAGGTTCTTCCCTCTCTTATAAAAGAATTCTGAATCCTCTTTAGAAAGAATTCGCGCTAATTCACGGTATTTAGTATCTTTGCACTCTTAAATTAAAGCTTAGAGCAGATTATGGCGAAATTTCCAGAGTATAAGGGACTTAACCTGTCCCAGGTAAATAAGAATATACTTAAGTACTGGGAAGAAAATGATACTTTCAATAAGAGCGTACGAAGTGTTAACGGTAAAGGTGAGTTTGTTTTCTACGAAGGACCTCCTTCGGCAAACGGGATGCCCGGGATCCATCATGTTATGGCTCGTACGATTAAGGATGTAATCTGCCGGTATAAAACACAGACAGGTTACGAGGTAAAGCGTAAAGCCGGCTGGGATACACATGGTTTGCCGGTTGAACTGGGAGTGGAAAAATCAATGGGCATTACCAAGGAAGATATTGGTACAAAGATCAGCGTTGAAGAATATAACAGGGCCTGCCGCATAGATGTAATGAAATATACCGATCTGTGGGAGGACCTTACCAGCAGGATGGGTTACTGGGTAAATATGGACAATCCCTATGTTACCTACGACAACCGCTATATTGAAACACTCTGGTGGTTACTTAAAGAGCTATATAATAAGGGCTTCCTTTACAAGGGCTATTCAATACAACCATATTCGCCTGCAGCAGGAACAGGCCTCAGCTCGCACGAGCTGAATATGCCGGGCTGCTACCGCGACGTAAAAGATACTACTGCAGTTGCGCTGTTTAAAGTGAAACGTGACGAGATTTCAGAGTTCCTTTATAAAGATATAACAAGCAATGACCTGCATATACTGGCCTGGACAACCACGCCATGGACCTTACCATCGAATACCGCACTTGCAGTAGGAAGTAATATCGACTATATAAAGGTAAGAAGCTTTAACCCTTATACAGGGAAGCCTATAACAGTAATACTGGCTAAAGCACTGCTGCATTCAATGTTCCCCGAAGCCAACAAAGATCTGAAGATTGAAGACTATAATATTGAAGATAAAAAGATTCCCTACAAAGTGCTTTCTGATTGCAAGGGTAAGGACCTGGAAGGCATTTCTTACGAGCAACTGCTTGACTGGGTTAAGCCCGGTGAAGGAGCCTTCAGGGTTGTATGCGGTGATTTCGTAACTACCGAAGACGGTACAGGTATTGTACATATTGCACCAACCTTTGGAGCCGACGACCAGAAAGTGGCCCGCGAAAACAATATCCCGGCATTGCTGGTAACGCTGAAAGATGGCCTGAAAAGCCCGCTGGTTGACAAAAGGGGATATATGGTTCCCGTAGAGGATATGGATCCTGACTTTGTAAAAGAATCTGTTAACCTGGAAACATATTCAGCCTTTGCCGGGAAACCGGTTAAGAATGATTATGATGCTGAACGGGATGCCAGCGATGAAACCCTCGACATCGAAATAGCTGTCAGCCTGAAACAGGAAGGTAAGGCTTTCAGGATAGAAAAACATGTGCATAATTACCCTCACTGCTGGCGCACCGATAAGCCTGTTCTCTATTATCCCCTTGATTCATGGTTTATCAGAACAACCGCTGTAAGGGACAGGATGATTGAGCTTAATAATACCATAAACTGGAAACCTGCTTCAACCGGAACAGGCCGCTTTGGTAAATGGCTTGAAAATCTTGTTGACTGGAACCTGTCGAGGTCGAGATACTGGGGCACACCCCTGCCAATATGGGTGAGCGAAGACAAAAGCGAAGAAAAATGTATAGGATCGGTTGCTGAACTGAAGGCAGAAATAGATAAAGCTGTTAAAGCCGGTTTTATGAAAGAAAACCCGCTGGCAGATTTCTCTGAAGGCGACAACAGCGAGGATAATTATAATAAACTCGACCTGCACAGGCCTTTTGTCGACAATATCATTCTGGTAAGCGATAAGGGCAGTCCGATGAAAAGGGAAAACGACCTTATTGATGTTTGGTTCGACTCGGGAGCCATGCCCTACGCACAGATGCATTATCCCTTCGAAAACAGGGAGCAGTTTGATAAATTCTTCCCTGCCGACTTTATTGCAGAGGGAGTTGACCAGACACGCGGATGGTTCTTTACCCTCCATGCAATTGCAACCATGATATCAGACTCGGTATCGTTTAAGAATATTATTTCCAATGGACTTGTGCTCGACAAGAATGGGAACAAAATGTCGAAACGCCTGGGTAATGCCGTTGATCCCTTTGAAACAATAGAAGAATACGGTTCAGACCCGCTGCGATGGTATATGGTTACCAATGCCCAGCCATGGGATAATCTTAAGTTTGATATCTCGGGTGTTGACGAGGTAAAAAGGAAGTTCTTCGGGACACTTTATAATACTTATTCATTCTTTTCGCTCTATGCGAATGTAGATGGTTTTACCTGCAAGGAAGAGGATGTTCCCCTTGAAAACAGGCCCGAAATAGACCAGTGGATATTATCTCTTCTGAACTCCCTTGTGAAAGAGGTAGCAGAATGCTATGAAGACTACGATATAACAAGAGCCACCAGGGCTATCCAGAAGTTTGTTATTGAAGACCTGAGCAACTGGTATGTACGTCTGAACCGCAAGCGCTACTGGGGAGGAGAATATAACGAAGATAAGATTGCAGCATACCAGACACTGTATACCTGTCTTGAAACAGTAAGTATGCTGGCGGCACCTGTTGCACCTTTCTATATGGAACAACTGTTTACCGACCTTAACAAGGTAAGTGGCAGGCACAGCAAGGATTCCGTTCACCTTACCCTTTTCCCTGAATGGCATAAGGAATTCATTAACAAGGAACTGGAACGCAGGATGGATATTTCACAGAAGGTATCGTCAATGGTGCTCGGACTCCGCAGGAAGGTAAATATCAAAGTGAGACAGCCCCTTGCCAGGATAATGGTTCCTGTTACAAGCAAAGCATTTAAGGCTCGTTTTGAGGCGGTTAAAAACCTTATCCTTACCGAAGTTAACGTCAGGGAAGTAGAATATATCGACGATGCATCGGGCATACTGGTAAAGAAAATAAAGCCTAACTTCAAAACTCTCGGGCCCAGGTACGGCAAGATGATGAAGCAGCTGTCGATAGCTATTGCTTCACTTGACCAGAAGGATATTTCCGAGTTTGAGCGAAAAGGATTATATGATCTCAGCCTGGAGGGTGAAATAATTAATCTTACCCTGGAGGATGTTGAAATAATATCTGAAGATATCCCGGGATGGCTGGTTGCCAACGAAGGAGCACTTACTGTGGCACTTGATGTAACAGTAAGCGACGAATTGAAACACGAAGGAATAGCCAGGGAATTTGTAAACAGGATACAGAACCTGAGAAAAGAAAGCGGTTTTGATGTAACAGATAAAATAAGCGTGTGGATAGAGAAACTGGATCAGATTGAAGAAGCTGTAAGAAAGCACACTTCCTATATAGCTTCACAAACTCTTGCCGACCATATTGAGCTACGCACTTTTGACGAAACAAAAGAAGTTAACTGGGTGGATATTGATGATCTGGCAGTGCGAATTAAGATCAGCAGGATATAAAAGAGGCGTAAGGCATAAGGCGTAGGGCATAAGGTGTAGGGCATAAGGAAAACAAAACAGGGTAAGGCCTTTAGCCCTAAGCCATAAGCCCTGAGTCGGTTTCTTAAGTCTGCAAATTTGGATTAAAAAATTATGGAAATTTAAATAAAATATTATCTTTGATTGGATATAAAAACTTAGAGTGATGGCGGAAAAGACTAGATATACAGATGCGGAACTCGAGGAGTTCAGGGAGATCATTCTCAATAAGCTGGAAAAAGCCAGGGAAGACTACGAGATTCTTAAAAGCAGTATTACTCACGAAGAGAGTAATGACACGATGGATACTTCTCCAACCTTCAAGGTTCTGGAAGAGGGAGCAACTACACTGTCGAAAGAAGAAGCCGGGCGACTGGCACAACGACAGTTTAAGTTTATACAGCACCTGCAGGCAGCTCTTGTAAGGATTGAAAATAAGACTTATGGGGTATGTCGCGATACCGGTAAGCTGATAGCCAAAGAAAGATTACGCGCAGTTCCACACGCAACATTGTGTATCGACGCCAAGAATGCACAGAAATAAAAAAGCCTCAAAAAATAAAAAAAGGCCTCAGAAATGAGGCTTTTTTTGCATGGGGCCCACCTTCGCACCCCTGGTGCTTCGGAGGGCAGGGCATGGAGCATGGGGCATGGAGCACGGTGGAGGTAATCATTGCAGATTAATATATAACTTGTATGCACTTAATAAAAAACTGCGCAGACATTAAGACTGCGCAGCCAAAAACGTTAAATAAACGTGAGTATATGATGTTATGAAATATTATTGCGGCATTAAAACCTTGTTTATTACATGTATTACACCATTTGTTGTCTGGACATTCGGAATTACTACCTGAGAATCGTTTACAAATACTCCTCCGTTAAGACTTATTGAAACAGTCTGACCCAGTGCAGTTGCAACATTTCCATTTTCCAGATCGCTTGAGAAAAATGTTCCGGGAACAACATGGTAAAGAAGTATCTTTGTCAGGTCTTCCTTTGAAAGTGTCGAAAGGTCTACTCCCAGATCTGCAAAGGCCTGGTCAGTAGGAGCAAATACTGTAAATGGTCCATCACCCTTAAGTGTCTCAACCAGTCCTGCTGTTACTACCGCATTAACAAGAGTGTTAAATTCGGATGGATTGAAAGATATTGCTTTATCAACTATATCCATATCAGGTGGTAAAAGAACCTCGTCTATAGCATGTATTACACCATTAGTTGTTTGAACATCAGGAATAATAACTTTGGAAGAGTTAATCATTGCACCATTATCTGTATTAACCTCTACGTAAAGTCCGCCGGCTGTCTTAACAAAACTGTTTGAAAGGTCTGTTGAGAAAACTTTTCCGGGAACAACATGGTAAAGAAGGATCTTTGTCAGGTCTTCCTTGCTCAGTGTTGAGAGATCTACTCCAAGCTTTGCAAATGCCTCATCAGTAGGAGCAAATACTGTAAATGGACCATCGCTCTTAAGCACATCAACAAGTTCTGCAGCTACAACTGCCTGTACAAGTGTGTTGAACTCACCAGGGTTAAAAGATATTGCTTTATCAACTATATCCATTGCAGGCGGAAGTAAAACCTTGTCAATAATATGTATAACGCCATTAAGTGCTCTTACATCAGCCTTTTTCACTTCGGCATCATTGAAAAATACTCCACCTTCAAGCGAAACATTTACGGATGCCCCGTTGAGTGTCTCAGCAAATCCCGGCATCAGATCGTATGAATATACTTCTTCTCCAAATACATGGTAAAGAAGAATCTCTTTCAGGTTATCTACCTGTCCGACATTCCAGGGAGTAATTCCCAGCTCACGGAAAGCAGCGTCAGTAGGTGCAAGAACAGTAAGTCTTTCTCTTGCAACAGTCCCTATCAGCCTTGTTTTAACAAGTGCTACGACAAGAGTCCTGAAAGTAGGTACCTTACGATACTTGCGGAAGGACTTAAATTCACCATCACCTTTTTCAGTAAATTCAATTTCCTCTGAATAATTTTCGAGGGTTTCAGTTATAGACATCATTGAATCAAATTCCTGTGTCTCGGGAAGCATTTCTTCTTTTTCAGTACAGCTTGCGGCTACAAATAATATTGCCAGGCTAAGCACACCAATTCTGGCGATTCTGTTTGAAACTAAGTTAAGGATAGTCTTTTTCATGATTCTGATTTTATGTTATGCTGAATAAACACAGAAGGTGTATTTTTTGTTTAATTCTTTGTTCTATTTATTAAACATTATTTCCACTTTAACTCATATAGTATTGTTTTACAGCACCTTAAAGTCTATAAAAAATTGAACTATTTTGAGATATTTTAAATTGGGGTCAGCTTTAAAACTAAACCTGGCAGATTACTGCGTGATCTGATATGGGGGGGCCTTACAACAAAATAGAGGCTGTCTCAAAATGGGCAGTCTTTTTTTGCATGGGGAGTAGAGCATGGATGGGTGGAGAGTGGATGGGTTTCTTCCTAAGAGGATTCCCACACACAGTTACCGCGGCAAGAAGATCTGGTTAATTAAGAAGACCACAGAGCCGCGGAAATTGTTGAAGGGCATTATCTTACTACCCGGGTGCGACTCCCAGGGGAGTCGTATATCTGGGGCATGGTGGAGGAAATTATTGCAGATTACTGCGTGATCTGGTATGGGGGG
>JAZBNV010000141.1:0-3161 GCA_036350795.1 Marinilabiliaceae bacterium | reverse complement strand
TTCGTCTGCTATGGGCTTAACAAGTGTTTTACGTGCACCATCCACTTTGGGCTCCTTATTAACTGTCAGCTGTACAATATTACCTGCCTGTCCGACCAGCATTGAGTAGATATCGTCTACATCCCTGGTCGATTTTCCATTAACTTCTATTATAAAATCACCTTCGTTTACATCAACGCCAATATCCTCGAGCGGCGATCTGAGGCTGCTGCTCCAGTTCGCTCCGTCGAGTATCTCCATTACTCTGAAATAGCCTGAACCCTGCTTTTCAAGTTTTGCTCCAAGCAGTCCCATCGGTATTCTCTCCGGCATTGGTCTTTCACCGTTATTAACATAGGCATGACCTACATTCAGTTCTCCAACCATCTCTCCGATTATGTACGACAGGTCTGAGCGATGGGCAACATAGGGAACAAGCACTCTGTATTTTTCCTTCATTGCCTTCCAGTCCACTCCATGCATATTTGGTGCATAGAAAAAATCTCTCATATGGCGCCAGCTCTCATCAAACATCTGTGCCCACTCTTCTGCAAGGTTTACCTTAACCTTCATGTTTGAAAGATCCATTGGCTCAGTAATTTTTATTGGTCCGCCGGGAAGGTTTATTACCTGGTAACTTCCCCTGCTGCCAACCAGCATCTTTTTATCGTTTGATGATATGGTAAATGATATCCCCGAACCAAGCTCTGTTTCTTTCTTTTTATCCAGCTCGTACATCTTTGTTTCTACACCACCTGAAGTTGATGACCTCATTGCATAAAAAACCTTATCCCCTGTTGCTGTTACATTAAAATAATTACCGGGAGTTACCGGCAGTGCAAATATCCTTTTACCTATGCCATCCACATCAATCTTAGTATCTTTACTTTCTGCAGTCTTTTCGGGTGCATCTTTCTTTCCTTTCTCATCCTTTTCGACTTTTTCCCCTTCAACCTTCACTTCGTCATTTTCAAAACCAAAGGGTGACTTTGTATCCTTTGCCAGTGTGGCCATATAGATCCTGTTCATATCGGTGTATGCATGGTTCCATTCGGTATTACTGTATACAGGGTTAAAATCGCGTGATGAGGTAAAAAGGAGGTACTTACCGTCAGAACTGAATGAAGGGTTATTAGAGTTGTACCATCCATCTGTTACATCATATATTTTCTTGGATTCCACATTATACAGCCTGACCCTTGTAAAATCTTTCTCAGGCCTTGTAAATGCTATCCATTTGCTGTCGGGACTCCAGTTAAAGCCGAAATTTGGTGAAACTGTGCTTTTTGTCACCTGTGTAACTTTTTTGCTTTCCACATCCACTATATTCAGTTCCATCTTCTTGGTGTTGTAGAGTATCTTCTTGCCATCGGGCGACCACTCATAACCGAAGATATAGGTATTGCTGTTTTTAGTGAGCTGGATTGGTGCTTCACTTCCATCATGCTTAAGCATATATATCTCAAACTCGCCGGTAGCATCAGATATATAGGCAATGTATTCACCGTTGGGGGAAAAATCAGCATTTTGCTCGTGTACTCCCGATGTGGCGGTGAGGTTACGGGTTATTCCATGTTCGGCAGGGACCGTAAATATATCACCCCTGGCACTGAAAACAACCCTTTCACCGTTAGGGGAGAGGTCGCCATTGCTGATTCTCCTGCTGGCATCTTTTATTTCATCACGTGCATAGATCTTATCGTCGGCTATCCTGATATTTATCTTTTCAGTATTGCCGCTGGCAACATTGTATTTATATATATAGCCACCTTTTTCAAATACTATATAATCCTTCGAGTTGGAAGGGAACTTGATATCATAGTCACTATAATCTGTAAGCTTTGAGGTCTCCTTTGATTCGGTGTCGTAAGCAAATAAATTCATGGTACGGTCCCGGTCCGAAAGGAAGAATATCTTAGATCCTATCCACATTGGGATAATCTCCTGGCTGGCAGTATTAAAAAGCTGCTCTACCCCGCCTGTCTTAAAATCAAATACCCTTATATCATCTGCCATACCACCCTGGTAGTACTTCCATGTCCTGAATTCACGGAACACCCAGTTAAAAGCCAGTTTGCTTCCATCGGGCGAATAGGAGCAAAACCCTCCGTCAGTAAGTGGTACTTCCCTTGCTTCGCCACCCTCCTTTGCAACGAGGAATAGCTGTCCCCTGAAGTCGTTAAATGATTGCTTTCTCGATCTGAAGATAATATCCTTTCCATCCGGGGTCCATCCTATAACAAGGTTATTAGGTCCCATACGGTCGCCGATATCATCACGACCAAGGGTGGCTGTATATGTCAGGCGCTCCGGCACTCCACCTTCGGCCGGTATAATAAATACCTCGGTGTTGCCGTCATACTGCCCCGTAAATGCAATATGTTTGCCATCGGGCGAAAACCTGGGGAACATCTCGTATCCATTATGGGTAGTTAGTTTACGGGCTGTGCCACCATCAGCGTCAACACTGTACAGGTCACCACCATAACTGAATACCACCTGGTCCTTGCTTATTGTGGGAAATCTTAATAAGCGTGCTTCATCCTGTGCATAGGAAAATGAAAAGCACAGCAGGCCTGTAATTAGCAGGCTAAGGAATTTGTTTTTCATATTATATTGATTTGAGTTTATTCTAAGACCATAAAATTAGTAAAAGAAAAAACATAAGAGTGTTAATGAATATTTAAAAAACCGTTCTTAATATTCAGTAATTCATGCTTTCTGTTCTTCTATTTCATTGCCAGGCGGTATGCTGTATAGAACCTGGTTGAAGCATAGAGCACAGCATATATGCCCATTATTACTGTGGCCAGAACGGCTCCTTCAAAGGGGTTAAACAACAGTGTTGCTCCAACTAGTATGGAAATTATAGCGGTAAACAGTGCAAGTGGCCTGGCGGGCATAATTTCCCTCATCCTGAACCATGCAGACAATTGAATTATTCCAAGGATGGTGATAAACAGACCGATCAGGAAAATCAGCAGGCTGGCTGTTACTTTAGGATAGCTAACTATCAGTAAGCCAATAATCGCATAAATCAGCCCCTGCCCGAAGAATAGTTGCCAGAAGGATGTTTTACGCGTGAGTGACATGATTATTAGGACTATCCCTGCAATAATTGCCAGTGCACCAAGGTAGGTGGCTATTGCAGTTATTGCTTCGGCAGGATTAAGAAATATTAT
>JAZBNV010000140.1:0-5502 GCA_036350795.1 Marinilabiliaceae bacterium | reverse complement strand
TGTATTCCAAAAACATATTCACGATGCTTAGAAGACGCACCCTTTAAAACTTCAAGAAAACTTCTGCCATCGAAACCGTTTCCTCCATCCGAATCAGCAATGCCGGTGTTAATATCAAGTGGGTCTTTGCCTGCCGCTTCAAGCAATGTAGGTACAAGATCCACATATTGTGTAAGAGCATTATTTCTTGTCCCGGCCTTGATATTTCCGGGCCATTTAATTATAAAAGAGGTTTTAAGACCAAGATCGTAGCATGTCCATTTTGCAAAGGGAAATGATGAACCCTGCTCACTGGTAAATATCACTATTGTGTTTGCTGATTTACCTGCTTCGTCAAGCATTTGCATACATTTACCCAGGAGACTGTCAGCGTAGCTTATCTCGGCATAGTAAGACCTGAGATCGTTCCTGGTCTTCTCACAATCCACCATATAAGGTGGTATTGTCAGTTTATTCTTATTATAGAGCTCAGCGTTACCCCTGTTCCATGGCGAGTGAGGCTGGTTTGTGGAAACAACCAGGAAGAAGGGATTCTGATTCTGTGATATAAGAGGCTTAATCCTGTCCAGGTGTATATCTACACCATCACCGTCGTCGTGGTGGCGACCTCCAAGAAATTCAAAAGGAAATGATTCAACCGGGTTATGATGTACTTTCCCTATTAGGGCTACCCTGTAGTCCAATTCCTCAAAATAATGGCAAAGACTTTTTACTCCGAAATAGACCATGCTGTGATTTGGGTAAGCTCCGCTCCTTACCGGGTACAGTCCTGTATAAAGTTGTTGTCGCGATGGTGAGCACATAGCAGTTGAGGTATGCATATTATCGAAGCACATTCCTTCCTCTGCCAGTCGTGATAGTGATGGTGTTATGACATCAGGATTACCATAAGGCTCACAATCAGTCCAGTTCATATCATCGGCATGGAAAAGCAGAATATTAGGCAGATTCTTCTCCTGGGGCAGAGCTTCAACACCCGCAAGCAAAAAGCAAAAAAACAAAGCTGCTATTCTTTTCATATCATGCTAATTAAAGGGGCGTGGCAATACTTTTGTCCTGTAAAACTCACTGACCATTAATTCCTTAAGCTCAACCACCTTATCGGGGTACTTATCTGCCAGGTTTATAGTTTCAGACCTGTCGTCAGCAATATTATAAAGCTCATACCCTAGCTCATCACTCAATCCTTCTTTTGTCATTGCCCGGTCTGAAGACACCAGTTTCCAGTCACCCACCCGGATGGCAGGGTGTCCTGAATGTTCGAAGGTAAGAAGTCTTTGTGCGTCAACATTACCTTCAAGAGTTTCAAATATGCTGATTCCCTCCATAGGAGTAATATTGTTTCCCTTATAGATTTCGGGGTACTCGGCTCCTGCCACATCAACGCAGGTTGCCATAATATCTGTAATATGTGCATATCTTTCAGTAAAGATATCATGTTCACGAATTCGTTCGGGCCAGTGTATTATAAAAGGGCTGCTTATTCCTCCCTCGTGGGTATATTGTTTATACAGGGTAAAGGGAGTGTTGCATACGTTTGACCAGCCAGATCCATAGCTAAAAAGCGGTCCGTCTGGTCCACCAAGTTGGTCCAGTGCCATGCCGGTATATACATTACTTGGGTGGCCCGGGGTACCACCGGCAACCCTGTCGTTATACCCGGGGTATTCAAAGCCGTAGGGGTCCCATTCTGCACAGGCACCATTATCGCTAAGAAAAATAATAAGTGTATTATCCAGTTCGCCCTTCTCTTCAAGATCATTTATTACGCGGCCAATATTCTGATCCATATTATCGAGCATGGCTCCATAAACAGCCATCCTTTTTGCCAGATCGGCCTGTCTCTCACTGCTTAAAATATTCCAGGGTGGATTATGAATACCATCTCCGGGGACCTGGTTTCTTTCTGCCAGGCGCGGTTCAGGGATCAATGATCTTTCCGATAATGAAATACCGGGATTAATAACACCAAGCTCTTTCATCCTTTCATATCTCCTGGCACGTATTGTATCCCACCCGACATCGTAGCTGCCCTCATATCTTTCAATATCTTCTGCAGGTGCCTGGAGTGGGAAATGAACTGCCTGGTATGCCAGGTACATAAACCATGGTTTTCCTGGAGTTTCGCGGGCAAGATCAAGAAAGTCTATCGCGTAATCTGTTATTACATTGGTAGCAAAAAATTCACCCTCCCCATATTGTCTTTCAGGTCTGCCTTCAGGATACCTTTGCATCCATTTTGGTTCCCAGCCATCAATTCCATAGTCGTCGAGGAAACCATAAAACTCTTCGAAGCCCCTCTCTGTCGGGCCGGGGTGATTAACATGCCATTTACCAACGCCGAAGGTTCTGTAGCCTGAATTTTGCAGTACTTCAGCAATAGTAACGGCGTTCGGGGTGAGGCTGCCGGTATAACCGTGGGTCCCTCGTGGTTTGCCAACAAAAGATCCTATTCCTGCCTGGTGCGGATAGAGACCTGTAAGCACGGAAGCCCTGCTTGGGCAACACCTTGCCGAGTTATAAAATTCGGTAAACATTATACCATTGCCAGCAAGCCTGTCGAGGTTTGGAGTGCTTATTTCACCTCCATAACAACCCAGGTCGGAGTAACCCAGATCATCGGCCATTATAATCAGAATATTCGGAGACTTATTTTCGCCGGTTTTGCTGCATGAAGAAAGCAAAATACAAGCTACCAGAAACAATCCAGGAAAGAGCTTCATAACAAATTATTATTTATTTGATATAGCACTAAACTATATAATAAAAGGCAGATTCGTCAGTATTTACATGAGAGATTTATTTTACCCGGAAAAGACCAGGATCTGCGAGATCCTGGCTTTACCGAATAAAACTACTATCTATTAACCTATGAACACTTAATCTCAAATATTAATAATAACCCTCGTTCTGAACAAGCAGGCTGTTTGTTGACATTGCATTCAGCGGAATAGGATACAACTTCCTGTAGTCTCCGTTTGGCTGGTGAGTAAGCCAGCTCATGGTTGTATATGTACCAAACCTGATCATATCCCTTCTGCGCGAAAACTCATGTACAAATTCTTTCCCCAGCTCATCATAAAACCTGCCATACTGGATTCCTGAAACATTGTCTTCAATAAAGAAGTCTGAAACGGTCTTACCCGCCAGTTCAGCTTTTTTCTGTGCAACAAGGGCAGCCATATCAGGAACCTCTATTGCTCTTGCAGCAGTAAGCTCGTAGAGTTTATTTGCAATAAAAGCATCATCATTAACGGCAATTGCCTCTACTATCTGCGCAGAATCAAGGCCATATTTGGTAGCATAGAAACCATAGCGAACCTGGGTTGGTCCTTCCAGCTCAGCACCAGTTATGGTAGCATCAGCAGGATTATCGAAACAGCGGTTCCTGACCTGTGTAACCAGGGCAGCTGCACCATCAGGATCTCCGGTACGCAGCAGGCATTCTGCCTTCATCATAAGAACCTGGGCATAACGAAGGAGAACTATATCGTTATTAAGTTTTCCATTACCATTTGTTGGATCATACTTCATTAACCTGTATCCCTGCGACTCACCATTAGTAAGACCATCTGGTATGGGCATGGTAAAGTTCATTGGTTTCCCGATAATATCATATCCTCCGATCAGCGGATCTCCATTTGATTTATACTGTGGTCCGAAGTCCCAGGTTGCCTCAAGGCGCTTATCACCTGGCTCATAAGACTGAAGAAACTGAGGTGTGCCCTTTACAGAACCAGTTCCCCAGCCACCTACAACCATATCATATTTATCCTTACTTGCTGCATGCAGACAAGCCCTGTGGAAGTTTATGCCAACGTTATATACAAAATCGCAGGGCACAGCAAAGATAATCTCGGGAGATCCTTCGTTAAACTCAATAAAGTTGTCCTTGTAACTTGAAGCAAGACTGTAGCGACCTGAATTAATTATTGAATCGCACTGCACAATACACTTATCCCATTGAGGAGTGCCAGTATATACTTCAGCATTAAGATAGATGTTTGCCAGCAGAGCCCGTGCAGCATAGGCATTAAACTTGCCATAGGTTGACATATCATTTGCCCTGTTAAGATCCGGGATTATCTCCTCGAGTTCATTTACAAGAAAATTATATACATCGGCTCTGTCAGTCTGACCAACCAGTTCACCGCTAAAGTCAAGAACAAGGGGTACATCACCGAACTCATCCATCAGGAGCCAGTAGAAATAAGCCCTTATTGATTTGAGCTGGCCGTATACATCAGGCTTATCTTCCTCTGCCAGAGGGATACTACCACTGGTAAACTGCTCAAGAGCCATATTGGCCAGGTTAATACCTTTATAATAGGTATTCCACCTCGCCCAAACATGAGACTGGTTATCAGGCCATGTATGCAGGTGCATCCTGTTATAAACACCACCATCGTACCAACCTGAACCATTTGAGCAGAGAGACATATAGTCGGTTCCCTCATCAAACAGTATATTATGCCAACCACCTATCATTGTACCAAAAACCGAGTAGGCTGGGGCAATAGAGGCATCTATATCATTTGCACTCAGTTCATATTTCGATGCATCAATCTCAGAGTATATCTCTTCGTTAAGATCATAATCGCACGCACCAAGAAGTATAGCTGAGAATAGTATTGCTATTATCTTTTTCATGATATTCATTTTTACTTAAAGTTTACAGTTAATCCAAGCGTAAATGTTCTTGTTGCCGGATATCTTTTCACATAGTCGATACCTGGTGCCCTGGCAGCCAGGTTAGTCATTGTCACCTCCGGGTCAATGCCTGTGTATCCGGTAAAAGTCAGGATGTTGGTAACAGAAGCAAATACCCTGAGGGTACCAATTGCCGGTATAAGTGTGCCTGGATTCCAGTTATAACCAAGGGTAATATTATCGATTTTCCAATAATCACCATCTTCAAGGAAATGACTTACATAGGTTGCATCCTGATCCATTGACAGCAGACCGTATACAGGATGTGTAAAAGAGTTATCGAGTACATTACTCCTTCTGAACTCGGAAGGAACACCATGCAGTAACTGAGCCTGGTTGAGTATCTGGTAGTCGAATGCACCTCTCATACTAATATTAAGGTCGAAATCCATAAACTCGATTGTGTTATTCCAGTTTACATAATACTTTGGAACACCATTACCGAGTACCTGCTTATCAGCCTCAACAGCATCAACCAGAGTCTTGGGGCCATCTTCAGTCTCAACAAGCCAGAATCCATTTTCATCAACGCCAACTGATTTATATCCATAAAAATTACCGATCGGGCCACCTTCTTCAAGCTTGTGAGTATATTCCCTTGTAGCCCTTCCGGCATCGCCTGCGTTTATATAAGGATTTGTATTCTGGAATTCATCGTTAGACAGTGAGAGTAGCTTATTCCTGTTTGCACTCAGGTTAGCAGATGTTCTCCATATTAGCTTACTTGTTTTTACAGGCATTCCGGTTAACAGAACCTCAATACCTTTATTTTCCATAGAGCCAGCATTAGCT
>JAZBNV010000139.1:0-12383 GCA_036350795.1 Marinilabiliaceae bacterium | reverse complement strand
TACTCGATACACAGGGAGCTCAGGCTCTTCAATACGGTACCACCGAGGGTGACAGCGAATTGCGGAATATGCTGATTGAGCGGCACAGCCGCCAGGGACTTGAAATAAAACCCGGTAACCTGGCAATAAGTACAGGCTCACAACAGGCTCTTGATATTCTCGGGAAAATTATGATTGACCCCGGAGATTATATTATATGCGGGCTTCCATCTTATCTCGGAGGCATATCTGCCTTTAATGTATACGGTGCCAAAATGAAGGGCATATCTTTCGATGAAAAAGGAATGAAAGCTGACGAGCTTGAAGAAGCTGTTGCAAGGTTGCTTGAGCTGGGCAAAAAGGTCAAGTTTATTTATATTATTCCTGATTTCCAGAATCCTGCCGGTATAACAATGCCCGAATCGAGAAGAAAAGAGATACTGGAGATTGCTGAGAAATATAACCTGCTTATAATTGAAGACAGTCCTTACCGTGAAATAAGGTTTGAAGGTGAACACCAGAAATTAGTATACGAACTTGATAATAGCGGCAGGGTAATAACCCTGTTCACATTTTCCAAAATATTTGCTCCGGGCTTCAGGATTGCATGGCTTATTGGGCATGAGGAACTGATCGACAAATTTATTATGGCAAAACAATCTGCCGACATCTGTTCACCGGTAATAGTCCAGAAGATTGCGGCCGAGTATATAAAAAGAGGCCTGCTGGATAAAAATCTGGTAACAACAATTGAACTGTACAGGAAGAGAAGGGATAAGATGCTCGACTCTTTTGAGAAGCACATGCCTGCAGAAGTCAGCTGGACCCACCCTGAAGGAGGACTTTTCCTGTTTCTTACCCTGCCTGAACACATGAATGCTGATGAGGTATTCGTGAAAGCAGTGGAGAATAATGTAGCCTTTGTAAAGGGATCCGTATTCTACTGTAACGACACAGGGAAAAATACTTTAAGAATGAACTTCTCTTACGCCAACGAAGATCAGATAGAAGAAGGCATTAAGAGACTCTCAAGGGTAATAAAACAAATGCTTTAGCTTTAATTTCCTGTATTGGATCTGTCGGTAATTATAGTAAACTACAATGTAAGGCACTTCCTTGAACAATGCCTCGAATCTGTAAGGAGTGCATCGGCCACACTTAAAACGGAGATATTTGTGGTGGATAATAACTCTGTCGACGGATCACCGGCAATGGTCAGGGAAAAATACCCGGAAATCAGGCTCATCGCCAATAATGAAAACCTGGGTTTCTCAAAAGCCAATAACCAGGCATTAAGAAAAGCCACCGGAAAGTACGTACTCCTTTTAAACCCTGATACTGTTATTAATAATGATGCACTGAAAACATGTTTCGACTTTATGGAAGGTAACAGTGCAGCAGGTGCTGTCGGGTTGAAAATGATTGATGGCAAGGGCCGCTACCTGCCTGAATCAAAAAGAGCCCTTCCTACTCCACGGGTTGCACTGTATAAATTTATTGGCCTGTCAGGATTGTTTCCCCGATCACCCAGGTTTAACCGTTACTACCTGGGTAATCTGGATCCCGGCGGCACTCATGAAATTGAAGTACTTACCGGGGCATTTATGTTTATAAGATCTTCGGCGCTTGATAAATGCGGGCTGCTTGATGAAAGTTTTTTTATGTACGCCGAAGATATTGACCTGAGTTACAGGCTTACACTTGCTGGTTATAAACTTTTTTACCTGCCCCACCCTCCTATTATTCACTATAAGGGTGAAAGCACCAGGAAACTTGAATTCTCTTATCCCCGGCATTTCTATGGATCGATGATCTCCTTTGTTTCAAAGTATTATAAAGGGAGAAAAGTTGCATTTCTGTCGTGGATATTGAAACTTGCAATATTACTCAGGGCTCTTTTATCCTTTGTCAAAAGGGGCTTAAGAAAGATATTACTTCCTTTTGCAGACATTTTACTGCTTTATTCAGGCTTTTTCCTGGGTTACAGTCTTTGGGAAGATTACAAGTTTAAGCTGCTGGCTGCCTACCCTGATTCACTGAGGCAGACGGCGCTTCCGGCAGCAGTGATGATTGTAATAATCATTCTTGCTGTTTTCGGAGGCTACAGAAAAAAAATAAGAATCAAAAACACCCTGGCCGGGGTAATTACTTCGTCCCTGCTGATTGTCCTGATTTATTCCTTTCTTCCTCTAAATGCAAGGTATTCAAGGGCTATATTGCTGATCTGGGTATTTTTAATCCCTGTAATTATATTTTCTGTTCGTTATATACTTGCACTGCTGGGTTTCCCTGAAGTAAATGATTTCTATAAAAAATACAAGAAAATCATAATAGTATCGAACGATGCGGATTTTAAACAAATCTCAGGCATTGTAAAAGGGATGAATCCCTCACATATAATACTGGGCAGGATAACAGCTGCCGGCAAGCCAGGGCCGGGATGCCTTGGTACACTGGACCAGGTCGACGAAATAATCAGGGTAAACAAACCCGGCGAAATAATCTTCAGTACGGGAAGCATGAAAATCAGTGACATCATTTCTATGATTGGAAAGCAGAGCCTGAAGGGTATTGATAAAAAAATTGCAGATGGCAAAACTCAATTCCTGGTAGGGAGTAACAGCCCGACCAGGAAGGGGGAAGTATATTCTTTATCGGTAGTAAAAAAAAAACGTCCTGCGACCTGATTCCTTGAAACATTTTTGTTTTAAATTGTTTAACAGATAAAACAAACTATTACATATAGCGATAATGGCAAGAACAGAAATTTTTTTACCCGCAATGGGAGAAGGCATAATTGAGGCTACCATAACCAGATGGCTGGTTAAAGAAGGAGAAAAAGTAGATGAAGATGACCCTATAGTTGAGGTGGCAACCGACAAGGTAGATACTGAAATTCCTTCACCCGGATCTGGTACAATTAAGGGTATATCCTTCAATGAAGGCGACACTCCAAAGGTAGGCGATTTACTGGCCTGGCTCGAAAGCGAAGGCAACGAAAGCGTTGCCGAAGAACTGCAGGAAGAAGTAAATACGCAGTACAGGGTTATAAAAGCTGAAGCACTTGTTAAAAATGTTGAGACAGCCCAGGCTGAAAAATCAACAGCCGGCCTTAAAAGCAGGACACCTGAAGGCAAATACCTTTCGCCACTTGTACGCAGCATGGCTCAGAAAGAAGGAATTCCGCTTGAGGATCTTGATAAAATACACGGAACAGGTATGGATGGCAGAATTACAAGCTCAGATTTGCTTGCTTATATCGGGAAAAGCAGGCAGCAGGCTGCCGGGGAAGACAAAGCTGTGGTAAAACCAGTTAAGGAAAGTACTCCTCCTCCGGCTACCAAAGGCATTCTTACCGACTCGGGCGACGAGATAATAGAGATGGATCGCGTAAGAAAGCTTATTGCCGAGCATATGGTAATGTCGAAAAAAACATCCCCGCACGTTACTACCTTTATTGATGTTGATGTTACTGATATAGTTAACTGGAGAAACCGTGTAAAAGATAGTTTCCTTGCCAGGGAAGGTATTAAAATCACCCTTACCCCTATCTTTTTTGAAGCTACGGCACGGGCAATCAGAACTTATCCCATGGTAAATATATCGGTCGACGGTAGCAGTATAATAAAAAAGAAAAACATTAACATAGGTATGGCTACTGCCCTGCCCAACGGTAATCTTATTGTGCCTGTAATAAAAAAAGCTGACGAGAAAAGCCTTGTTGGCCTGGCACGCGAAGTTAACGACCTGGCAGTGAGAGCCAGAGCAAATAAGCTGAAGCCGGAAGAAATTGCAGGTGGCACTTTTACAATAACCAATTATGGCACTGTCGGAAACCTTATGGGTACACCCATAATAAACCAGCCACAGGCAGCAATACTTGGCATAGGAGCTATTAAGAAAATGCCGGCGGTTGTGGAAACACCATCAGGCGATACAATAGGCATCAGGCACATAGCCTATCTCTCACTCAGCTACGACCACAGAGTGATTGACGGAGCACTGGCCGGGATGTTTGTAAAATCGATAAAAGATAACCTGGAGAATTTTGCAGCCAATAAGTACCTCAGCGATTTAAACTTGTAAATTAACATATTGTTGAAATTTTCTGGATAAAACAAGGGTCAGTTTAGTGACCCTTTGTTTTTTATATTAGTTGAATATTAGTAGATTTGGGGAAATGAAACCTGTTACCAATGAGCAGACTGACACTTAACCTGACGCTGGTTGTCTTTTGCCTTAATATTCTTGTTACCCATGGCCAGAGTAAGAAGCTTATCAAGGAAACATTCTACGAGGGAGAGATGTTCCTTCTGTACGAGGAATACGTTGAAGCCAAAACAATGTATGATACCCTTATTTCCTGGTTCCCCGAGAATGATAATTATAAGTACAGGCTTGGAATCTGTTACCTGAATATACCGGGAGAAAAAGATAAATCACTCGATTACCTGCAGGAAGCCGTACAGAATATAAATCCGAATTATAAAGACGGAAAGGTTAAGGAAACAGCTGCTGCCTACGATGCATGGTACTACCTGGCTAAAGCCTATCTTGTTACCAACCAGGTTGATAAAGCTATTACAACCTATAAGCGCTTCCTTGAAGGAATGGATCATAAGCTTTACGACTCTACCCTGGTGAAGAAAGAGCTTGAAGAATGCTACAATGCAAAACGCCTTATGGAATATCCCCTCTATCTGAAATCTGTTAACCAGGGAGATATTATAAACGACAGGTTTTCTGATATAAATCCGGTTGTGTCTGCCGATGAAAAGACCATGATTTATACACGCGAAACAGCCCTGCAGGACCAGATCTTCTTTTCCAGAAAAGTTAATGGAGAATGGACACCCGGACTTGTAATTATGGACCAGCTGCTTGTTGACGAAGGTAACTCAACATCACTCTCGGCAGATGGGACAGAATTATTTATCTATCAAAACGATTCATACGACGGCAATATCTATTCGAGCCGTTTTGTTGACGGGAGGTGGCAGCCTGCCCGTATCCTGAATGAAAACATTAATACAAAATACTGGGAATCGCACGCTTCAGTATCCAACGATGGAAAAAAGCTTTTCTTTACCAGTAACCGCCCGGGAGGATATGGAGGACTGGATATCTATGTCTCAGAACGTGACAACCTTGGTGAATGGGGCCCGGCACTTAACCTGGGTCCCGGTGTAAACACACCTTTTAATGAAGAAAGCCCCTTCCTCGACAGAACAGATAAGGTACTTTTCTTCAGTTCAAGAGGTCATTTCAATATGGGTGGCCACGACATATTCTATACTACCCAGAACCCATCCGGTGAGTGGATTACTCCCATAAATATGGGTTACCCCTTAAACTCTACTGACGACGACATCTTCTATCATCCTGTAGGGCAGGGATATACAGCTTATTACAGCAGGTTCGACCCGGACGGTTTCGGTCAGAAGGATATTTTCAGGATTGAAATCTTCTCTGACGATCATCCACGGAAATTCTTTGTCAGAGGGATGGTAAAACTCAGGGATCTTATTTCGCAGTTTAGCGACAGTGTTAAGATCAGTACCCTCGACAGGAAAAACATGGATACCCTGCTTGTGGTGTATTCCGACCCTGAAACGGGGGAATATGAATTTGAGATTCCCCAGGGCGAATACAAGCTCGTGTACGAATCGGACGGATCGGAAAAGAATGTTACAGACCTGGAAATCGACCTGCATCACCCGGCTGACAGCATAAGCGTTCCAGAACTTGAACTCTTTAAAACAGACCTTGTAGCAGAGATACATGTATTGGAAATCGATTCCCTTAGCTCTGTAATTCAGGGCGATACTGCCAGTATTAATATTGCAACCGAACCATTTTCCATCCTGAGGGTAGAACAATGGCAGGGAGACAAATTGCTGTCGGCAGAAGAATTCCTTGTAACCGACAGTATTTTCAAATACAGGACAATCCCGTCAGCCGATGATGTGGATCTTAAGTTTATTATCACCGACAGGTTTAACAATAAAACCATTGCAGAACACAAGCTTCTTACAGTAGAGCCGGAAGAAATTAAAACTATTGTTGAACCGGAGCTTATCCTTGCAGATCTGCAGACAGATACCGTAAGCATTACTCAGCAGATAGTAAGAGACCCCTCAATTGAAAAACTGGATTCTTTAATTACCGAGGTTAGCGATGACAGGGACATTAAAGAAGCGATTGAAAAAACCAAGGAAAAACAAATTAAGAATGTAGGCGACTGGCTCGAATCAATCTATACGATTGTGATTGAAGATGGAGCAGAGCAGGATATTCTGACAAGACTTATGGCCGCACTGTCAGCCGACCTGGATGAAAGTGCAGAGGACTACCTTAAAAAGTTGTATAAATATGCCGGCGCCAACCTAAGATCTGCAATTGATGACTTTGATATGTCTGATATTAAAGCAAATACGCCGGAAGAACTGATTGAATTCCTGCTTGGTAATGCAGCTAAATACGGGTATACCAGGAATGAAGTATTCGAAGCGGTGGCTAAACTGATAAATGAAGATAAGAAGACCGCAGAAGAAATAGTCGATTATATTGAAAAGAGTGAGAAAAATAATCTATGGATAGTATGGCCGGTACTGGCAGGTTCTGCATTCCTTGGCTACACATTCTGGAGAAGGAGGAAAGTAAAAATTAAGAAATAGCTTATATTATTAACATTAGCCCAGCTTATTGGCCTGTTTGATTTTGTTATTAGCATAATTTTAATATTTTTGTTTTAATCAATATTCGGGACAATGGCTCGAAAATTTATATGTCTGCTACTGGTAGTCTTGTTTACCGGTAATTTATACTCTCAGAATTTAAGAAAGAACCAGGAGGTATTTCTTGAAGCCGAATATTTTATGATGTTCGGAGATTATTCAGATGCACTCCCGATGTACCTTCAGCTTAAGGCTGAGTACCCCGACAATTACAATCTTTCACATAAAATCGGACGGTGTTACTTAAATATTGATGGTCAGAAGCATAAGGCGATAGAATACCTGGAACAGGCCGCAGACAATTCTGTTGCAATTTACAGGGAAGGAACGCTTAAACAAAAAGAAGCATCCTATATTGCCTGGTTCGACCTGGCCACGGCTTACAGGATCAACTATAAATTCGATAAGGCAAAAGAAGCCTATAAAAGATACCTGGAAACACTGCTCCCTGAAAACACCGAAGACAGGATATTTATTGAGCACCAGCTTGAAGTATGTGATAATGCCATGGACCTGGTAGCCAGGCCAATTGAATTTACCGAGGAGAATATCGGGGAACAGTTCAATGACTCAAACTCAAATTTCCACCCGCTAATTTCAGGAGACGGCAATTCTTTTGTTTATATGTCGGGGATGAAATTCTATGATGCAGTCTTTTTTGCGCAAAAGATCAAGAACAAATGGGCGGGCCCTGTAAATATCACACCTGAGATACAATCTGACGGTGACCTCTATGTTTCCTGCTTAAGCCACGACGGAAAAGAGCTGTTTATTACACGTGTGGCTGATGACAGGTCTGATATTTATTCAAGTACCTTTAACGGAACAAGGTGGTCTGTAGCCCGGAAGCTTAATGAAAATATATCATCCGCGTACTGGGATGCACATGCCTGTTTATACCCTGATGGCAATACCCTGGTTTTCGCCTCTGACAGGCCCGGGGGCTTTGGAGGACTGGATCTTTACATTTCGAAATTACAGGACGATGGCAGCTGGGGTCCTCCAAGAAATCTCGGACCTGAAATAAACACTGCCTTTAACGAGGACAGGCCAGCGGTATCAGAAGATGGTAAAACACTGTTCTTCTGCTCACAGGGCCATTACAATATGGGGGGATTTGATATTTTTAAATCAGGTTTGCTTGAAAACGGTCACTGGACCGAACCTGCTAATCTGGGTTACCCGATTAATACCCCCGACGACGACACATTCTTTATGCCGGTAAATAATGGCAGGAATGGCTATATCTCTGCGTACAGGCAGGATAAAGGATTTGGTAAGGAAGATATTTATTACATTACTTTCAAATAGATAGTATGCTCAGATCTTTACTTGTTTTAATATTGCTGCTATCCGCTCTGGCACTAAGCGGACAGGATACCAAAGAACTTCGTGAAATATTCACAAAAGCTGAAGACCACTATCTTTTTGAAGAATATGAACTTGCCAACCCCCTTTACCTCATTCTTAATGATTTGGCCCCCAATGCAAATATCAGCTACAAGATTGGTAACTGCTACCTGCATATTCCCGACGAGAAATATAAGGCTATAGAGTTCCTGGAGCAGGCAATACTGAACTATTCATACGATGCAAAGGAAGAATCGTTTAAGGAACAAAGAGCTCCTATTGATGCCTTTATCTCGCTTGCAGCTGCATACAGGATAAACAATGAATTCGACAAGGCTCTGGCTCTTTATTCCAGGATTGATGAACTACTGCCTGAAAACGGTGAGCTGAAGAATTCCAACTTTATCGACCAGCAGATAAATGCCTGCCGCAATGCCATAAAGTTTATTGAAGATCCCATTAGTTTTGAGAAAGAAAATCTTGGACCGGATATCAACCTTGGATCCATAAACTCACATCCTGTTATCAGCGGTGATGGCAATACAATGGTATTCACCGAACAACGTGGCCTTGAAAACACCCTGTACGAAGTACGCAAGGAAAGAGGGAAGTGGATGGAACCAATAGATATATCATCACAGCTGGGTGATGCAAGGGATTGTACCTCCAGCTCGCTGAACTATGACGGAACAGTATTATACCTCTATAAGAACGATAATTTTGATGGTAATATCTACACCTCAACCTTCGCTAATTCCACCTGGTCAAAAATTCATATTCTGAACAGGAATATTAATACAAGGTTTTTTGAGTCGCATGCTGCCGAATCGAAAGATGGAACCAGGCTGTTCTTTACAAGTAACAGGGAAGGTGGTGAGGGTCAGCTGGATATTTACGTATCCGAACTTGATGAAAATGGTGAATGGGGACCAGCCCTTAACCTGGGGTCAGCCATTAACACCCCATATAACGAGGACACCCCCTTTATTTCAATGAACGACTCAATCCTTTTCTTCAGCTCCGAAGGACACACCAATATAGGAGGCTACGATATTTTTGAATCAAAACTTATCGGAGGTATCTGGAAAACGCCTTCAAACCTCGGCTATCCTTTATGTACTTCAGACGACGACCTCTTCTTCCAGCCTTTCAATAATGGAGCAAACGGATACTACTCTTTCCCCGATGGCTACAAAGAAAAGCACATCCATTATATTACCATGGGAGGCAGGGTCACAGAACCAAGATTCTTCGAGATAAAAGGTGTACTTAGCCTCAGCGATACAATACTGGAATTTACAGACGATTTCAGGATAATGCTCTTCAGCAAAACAAGCGGCGACACCATAGATGTAGGCTACCCCAATAAAACAACAGGCTTCTACAGTTTCTTTGTAAGGGGTGATGAGTATAAACTCCTGTATGAAGGCATTGGCTACCTGAGCGATTCTGCAGAAGTGGCCCTTTACGAAGATCATCCGGATGAGGAAGAGGTAATTGATATTATGCTTTCACCAGATCCATACTACATACCTGAGTCTGACGAGGAAGTCGAAAAACTTGACTTTAGCAAAGTACAGGTTATTGAGGCAATAGATTCTTCCATTCTTGTAACAAACGTTATTGTTCAGGATGTAAGTGACTCAGATTCGAGCAATGTTGATGTGCTTTATTATACCGTGCAGGTAATGGCCCTGTATAACCCTGTTGATGTGAGTTTCTTCAGGGGAACAGAGGTAACCGTGCTCTACAACAGCGATGATAAATTCTACAGGTACACAACAGGCCGCTTTGATACCAAGGAGGAAGCATACAGGAAGAGAGATCACCTGGTCCGGCTCGGATATCCTGAAGACATATTTGTTAAAACCGTTGTCAGGGGAACCCGGGAATGATACTACCAGGAAAACATGTTCTTGCATTTCTAACACTCTTCATACTTTATCATGGCGTCTCTGGTCAGGAGTCAGAAAGACCTGATAAAGAGTACATCAGGTTAATGGACGAAGCTGACGGATTTTTTGTTTATGACCAGGATTATGTCAGTGCATCAAAGATATATGAAGAACTATTTATATCCGACACAGCCAATTACAACCTTGCCTATAAGCTTGGCATATGCTATCTGAATATCAAAGGATCCGAACAGAAGTCACTTAAGCTGCTCAGGTTCGCCTCCCAGGATATTACACCTGATATCAATTATAGTACTACAGGTCTGTCTGCACCTCAGGATGCAATATATTACCTTGCTTTTGCATGCCAGATAAATATGGAACTTGATGAGGCAATAGCCAACTACGAGAAATATAAAAAGCTACTGACCGAAAATGATGTTTACGAAATCGATTATATCAACAACCAGATCAAGGCATGTAAAAACACGCTTAAAGCAACTGAAGAGGGAATAATGCTTAAAAGAAAGCTTTTTACAGACTGGATGGAAGAAATGTATAACGCAGTAAACCCGGTAGTATCATTGAATGACTCTGTTTTTGTTTTTACCTGCACATCACCCGGTAAGAACCATGTATTTTGTTCGCAAAAAGTCGACGGCAAATGGCTTTACCCGACAGATATCACAGGGCAGCTGGGCAGGCATACTGACATGTTTACAAATTCTCTGACAGCGGATGGAAAGACAATGGTTGTTTCACGGAATGACGGGTACAAGGGAGACCTTTATATTTCGCAATTTTCAGATGGGGAATGGGGTAAAATAAAGAAACTTGACTCAAATATAAATACCAGGTACTGGGAATCTCATGGCTGTATTACAGCTGATGGCAATGCATTATATTTTACCTCAAACCGACCCGGCGGAAAAGGGAGTCTTGATATCTATTATGCTGACAGAATATCTGAATCTGGCTTCGGACAGGCAATTAATCTTGGTGAAGAAATAAACACCAGCCTCGAAGAAAACACCCCCTTTTTTGAAGGCGAATCTAACTTACTCTATTTCAGCTCAACCGGGCATGAAGGCTTTGGAGGCTACGATATTTTTATATCAAGAAAAGGAAAACAATGGTCGCAGCCACTTCACCTTCCCTTTCCTCTCAATTCAACTGCCGATGATCTGCATTTCTTTCCTTACCAGTCAAACAGCAGCGGTTTGTACAGTGTTTATCCGGACGAAACTTCCACCTACTCTACCATTTATTACCTTACTCACGGTATAGAGGCAGAAATTGAAAATATAGGTATTGAGGGTAATATTATTCTGGGCGACGGGATGGAGCTGAACCCTGACAGTCTTAAAATAGAATTCTTTACAGGCCTTGGTTCCGAATCACTTGAAACAGTCTATCCTGACTCCTCGGGGACTTTTTCGCATACGATGAAGATAAAACGTTATTCAGTGTACCTTGCTTATCCCGGCTACAAACCAGATACGATAATTATTGATATCCCGGAAGATTTCTCCGGGTCAACAATAAAAATAGACAGAAAGCTTACTCCGGCATCTGTAGCATCAGGGAAGTTTATTTCAGTTAATAACATACTGTTTGATTTTAACAGTACTGAACTCAGCGACCAGGCAAAAATGGAACTGAATAAAATAATCCATCCCCTGCTCGAATTTGACGACATGAAGATTGAAGTCAGGGGATATACAGATGCCATCGGGACCCCGGAGTACAACCTGGAGCTTTCAAGGAGAAGGGCAAATGAGGTTGCAGACTATTTAATATCTGCAGGGATCAACAGTGACAGGTTAATCAAGATGGGCCTTGGTGAAACTGGTTTTGTCGCGGAGAATACAAATAGCGACGGCAGTGATAATCCGGCCGGAAGAAAGTATAACAGACGGGTAAGTCTTTCTGTAAGGAACATGGGTCTGATAATCGACCTGAGCGCAGATAATTTTGTTCCCAGGCATCTCAGGGTTGGTCATGCACCGGGCTACCTGGTAGTGCTCAAGGAATCTGCTCAAAGACTGGATCCCGGATATTTTGACACAGGCAGGCTGAGTGAGTCTATTCTTATCAGGGAAGATTCAACAGCAAATACTTACAGGTACTTTGTCGGAAAATTCCTGTCGAAATCAGATGCAATTGATTTCCTGAATTCAGTAAAGAAATCGGGATTCGGGGAAGCATATATTTGCCTCGAATATGAGCTGCCCGAAATTGCCGGTACCACAGATAAGAATACGGCTATCTATACAATTCAACTTCATGCCCTTCTAAATCCTGACAAGAGTAAAACCTTGAACCTTAAGGGCGTAAGAGAATTTAAAGGCAATGATGGCTTCTACCGCTACGTAACAGGAGAGTACCATAGCTACTCCAGGGCACTGAATGCCCTTGCCGG
>JAZBNV010000138.1:0-75117 GCA_036350795.1 Marinilabiliaceae bacterium | reverse complement strand
CAGCTAAATAGCATAAGCCTTAACTTATAACAACCAGATATGAAAAAGACACTTATTCTACTTGCACTCCTTGCTATTCTTAGGCCTGTATCCCTTTTGGCCCAGGAGGATTATCCCAAAGGCTCACCAATTGGAAGAATCTTTGCTGATTACAGGTATTCAATCAATAGCGACGATGAGTATAGCGGATTTGGTGTAAGCAGGGCCTGGCTGGGCTATAAATTTTCTATTGATGAAAACTTTTCTGCCCAGATTATAGTTGATATTGGATCACCACTGGGCAACGAAGATGTTTCAGCAAAAAGATACATGTTTATCAGGAATGCTCTTGTTTCTTATAATAAAAACAGATTGACCCTGAGCTTTGGTGTATGTGATGAAAGAGCATCACAAACCGAATTAAAACTATGGGGTAAAAGATACCTGTCGAGTCCTTTCCTGCTGCAGTATAAGTTTGCAAACATAGCTGATATTGGATTTATAGCAGATTATAAGGTCTCAGACATTCTCAGCCTTGATGCTGCTATCCTTAATGGAGAAGGATACACCCAGATTGAAACTGATAATTCCCTTAAATATGCTTTTGGGATTACAATCACACCGATCAGAGGTCTTATAATAAGGGGATATGGAGACACCAACAAAAGAGAAGAAGGAACAAAAAACACTCTTTCGGCAAGCCTTGGTTTTGTGAATGAAAAATTTTCGCTGGCAGCCGGATATAATTACAAAAGTGATTTTGACTGGACCGACGGTCACAACACCGGTGGTTTTACTGTGTTCGGCGGATTCAATCTAAGTGCGAAACTTGAATTATTTGGCAGGTTCGACAGGCTTAGTTCACAAACTCCTGATGGAGAAAGCGAGCCATGGAATCTTTCAAAAGACGGTTCACTTTTTATTACAGGCGTACAATACAAAGTAATGAAACAGCTGAAGTTTTCTGTTAACTACCAGGGCTGGAATGCAGCCGATCCCGGTGATAATGGATGGAATTATATCCAGGCTAATGCCGAGTTCAGGTTCTGACAGTTAGAGCAGTTATTAGATTACCTGCCCGGCACCTGCTTTAAGTGCCCTCAGGTTTAAGTCTATAACTTCCTCACCTTTCCTGCCGAACAATTTTCTGATAGCATTCTCAAGGCTACTGTACGGTACATTTATATACGGTGATGCTGCACCCAGCATTACTATATTCGCAGCCCTGGCCGAGCCAATATCCCTTGCAATAGCTTCTGCATCAATAATAAGATGATTCCTGATTTTCCTGATCTCAGAATAAATATCTTCGGGATCAGGGTAATCAGAAATATTGTTATATGGATTACTGCTTGTCACAAGGTGTCCATTCGGGGATAACCACGGCAGGTACCTTAGTGACTCCATTGGTTCAACAGATAATATCAGGTCAGCACCTCCGTAGGGAATCAGATCGGACGATATCTCAGAATCAGAAAGCCTCATATGAGACTGGACATCTCCGCCCCGCTGGCTCATCCCATGCACCTCGGCCTGTTTAATAAAAAGATTATTCTCAACCGCACCAAAGCCTATTACAGCAGCTATCGACAGAATTCCCTGTCCGCCAACTCCTGCAAGAATTATATCGTTCTTCATGATTACTGAGTTTTTTCTTTAGAATCCCTTTCTGTTTTCTTTCTTTTTGAAGCCGTCTGGATGCATTCTCTACGCGAGATGATCACTGATACTCCCATATACATTATCTCCCTGCGCATAATTTCAACATTCTCATCGTGATTCTTTTTCAGGGGATTAATTTCTATAAGATGATCAGGATGCACACCAAGACCTGCACAGATTGACAGAAGCCTGTTTGTTGCATGCGAAGCCTGTCCACCCGTCATACCCGTAGTGGAATTATCTGATATTATTACAGTTATCGGAGAATCCTTTATTACAGCATCCAGCAGTCCGGTCATTCCCGAATGAGTGAATGTTGAATCTCCAATTACAGCAACTGCGGGTACCAGGCCGGCATCACTTGCTCCAACAGCCATAGTAAGCGATGCTCCCATATCCACGCATGAATTAATAGCATTATACGGAGGCAGTGCTCCCAGGGTGTAGCAACCGATATCTGAGAATACTCTGCCCTTTCCGATTTCTGCCATAACCACATTAAGGGCATTGTACATATCAGCATGGCTGCATCCCTTGCAAAGTGAAGGAGGCCGGTTTTTAACAATTGAAGGTATTTCCAGACCTGCCTGGCCATTAATGCCCAATGCCTTAGCCACAATATTAGGATTAAGTTCACCATCTCTTGGTACGGTCCCGTCCAGCCTTCCACTTACACCTCTTGTACCGGTACCAAAACTGTTTATCATTTCTTCAAGAATCGGATACCCCTCTTCAAGTACAAGTACCCGGTCGCAGCTTCCTGTAATCTTCTCCACCAGGTCTGGCAGGAAAGGATAGGAAGTAATTTTCAAAACAGGGTATTGGATAGAACCATCTGGAAAATTCTCCATCAGGTAGTTATAGGCTATTCCGGTTGTAATTATACCAAGACTCCTGTCTTTTCCGTCCCTGAAAATATTATATGTGTCGCGCGTGCTGTCAGCAGCAATGCTCTCATAGGTAGCCAGCAAGCCACGGTACTTTCTTCTTGCAATGGCAGGAAGCAGTACAAACTGACGCGGGTCTTCCGGCAGACTCATTTTATTCTCCTGTACAGGAGTTTTTCTTTCAATTCCACTTCTTGAATGCGCAAGCCTGGTGGTAATTCTGAACATTACAGGCAGCCTGTATTTTTCTGACAGCTCAAAAGCTGAAAAAACCATATCATAGGCTTCCTGCTGATTTGAGGGCTCAAATACCGGAATAAATGAAAACCTGGCATAATACCTTGAGTCCTGTTCATTCTGGGAAGAATGCATCGACGGATCGTCGGCAGCCACAACAATAAGACCTCCGTTTACCCCGGTTAATGCAGAGTTTACAAAGCCATCAGCCGCGACATTCAGTCCGACATGTTTCATAGCAACCATTGCCCTTTTACCGGCGTAGGACATGCCAAGAGCGGCTTCCATTGCTGTTTTTTCGTTTGCCGACCACTGGCGGTGAATATTTTTTTCAGCAGCTGCAGGCGATCTTTGAACGTATTCCATAATCTCGGTTGATGGGGTTCCGGGGTATGCATACATTCCACTCATCCCTGAGTCGATAGCTGCCTGGGCAATTGCTTCATCACCCAATAACATAAGTTTTTGCATATAGAATTCTGTTTAATACTTTTTTCTTTTTCCTGTCTCTGACCTGTTTAAGAATACTCTAAAGCCCGCCGAAAAGATTAAGGTAACTTACATTGATGGCAACAATGTAGAATTCTGATGAAGTTCTTAGTCTCATACTAAATATTAGATATGACAAATATTATAAAAACAATTTATATTCCACACGATATTACTCATCTTATTCAAGCTCTTATCTGTAAATGACTGAAGCAGCAACTCAGGCTGGAATAGCAGAGATTAAAATATCTGTCTATGAATATTAAAATTTTCATAAAATTGATAATATTTTTCAGGTTCACAATCAATTATGCTTACTTTACAACATGCTTGCAGAAAATACCATATAGCCTGATGAGGAAATACACTGTCATACTGTTTCTTATTATCGCCGGGTTTACTGTTTCAGCTCAGGAAAGGGATAAAAAGCCCTATGTCCAGGTTGATGGCATCGTGTTTGATGAAGAAGGAGACCCGATAAAATATGTCAATATTATTTCCCGTAATTTAAGACTTGGAACAGATAGTGATGAAAATGGTATTTTTTCTATTATCAGTGTGCCGGGTGACACACTTCTGTTCACCGCCATAGGTTATAAGGCGGGTTTATTTATTATGCCCGAAGATATTGATTACCCGCGCTACAGCATTGATATTGAAATGTTAATGGATACAATTAATATTGGTTCCGTGCTGGTTTTGCCATGGAAAACATATGGTGAATTTGTAAATGCCGTTATCGATTACTCACCTCCGGAAGAAGAAATGATTAAGGCCATGGAGTATAACCTGGCACTTATCGAAAGACAGATTTATGATAATATGAGGGTAAGCCCGGAGATGGGATACAGGTATGCCATGAACCAGGAAGTTAACAGGGTTATGACAGCTAACCAGACACCGGTCAATAACCTCTTAAATCCCTTTGCCTGGTCAAAATTTATTGATGGTCTGAAGAACGGCCTTCTGAAAAACAAGAAATCTGATAAAAAGAAAAAGAAGAAGGATAAGGATCAGGAAAACAATTAATAACTCTGCCCGGTCATAGTATTATGCGATTAAGAGTACTGCTTATCATAGGCCTGCTGGCATTTATATACGGCCCTGTAATTTATGCACAGCAGGGGCTCAGCATTATCAAAGGAACTGTAAGCGACAGTACAGGAGCTCCGCTTAAGCTCGTAAACATAGTACTTGAAGATAACACTGCAGGTACCTACACTGATGACAGGGGGATTTTCACTCTTTATTTGCCAGGTGGTAAAAGGGAAGTTAGCCTTAGAGTAAGCTCCATAGGTTATTATAGCAGGGAGATAGAATTGCTGCTAAACAGCGATACGACCAATCTTGACATTGTACTCGAAACAGACATCACAGCATTAAGGGAAGTTATTGTCCGCCAGCAGGTTATTACTGAATCTCCCACTCTTGCAAGAATTCCCATCAGGGATATAAAACTTGTTCCTGCAGCCGGAAGCAGCATTGAAGCCCTCCTGTCAACACTGCCCGGTGTTAATGCCCCGAATGAACTATCAGCAAGTTATACGGTAAGAGGCGGCAGCTTTGACGAAAACCTGGTTTATATTAACGGTGTTGAAATTTACAGGCCTCAACTTATAAGCTCTGGCAGGAAGGAAGGTCTGTCGATTATAAATCCTGACCTTGTAAATTCAATCTACTTCTCGGCCGGGGGGTTTAATTCATCCTATGGAGAAAAACTTTCATCTGTTCTTGATATTAAATACAGAAAACCGGAATCTTTTGCCGGATCGGCAAGAGCCGAATTAATGACTAACTCGGTCCATCTCGAAGGTGCGGGCAGGGATGGCAGGTTCACCTTCCTGGTCGGATCAAGGTATATGACAAACAGGATACTGCTCCGGACGCTCGATACCAGGGCTGATTATACACCGGCATATTTTGACCTGCAGACCCTGCTTACAATGAAAACGGGCACTAAATCAAGCCTGGATTTATTTATCAGCCTGGCCAGGAATAAATTTGAGTTTGTACCTGTTTCGGGACGAAGCACCTTTGGTTCAATAGCTAATGCATACCAGCTTTATGTTGATTACGATGGCTTTGAAAGGGACCGCTACCTTATTCATAATTCAGCCCTCTCATGGAATATTGACCATTCAACGGATCTGAAAAGTACACTGATGCTTCAGGCCAGCGCTTCGGGTGAGGAAGAATCTTTTGATATTCGCGGGCGCTATCTTCTTAACGAACTGGATAAGAATATAGGCTCTGAGAATCTTGGCGACAGTATAATGAATATTGGTATTGGCACCTGGCTTGATCATGCCCGTAACAGGATAGAAACGCAGGTCTATATTGCCTCTTTCAGGTCGAGGTGGCAAAACTCCAGGAACATACTGAGCTGGGGCACCAGCCTTAAAAGAGAGAGTATTGTCGACGATCTCAACGAGTGGAGAATGATAGATAGCGCAGGATACAGCATTCCCCTGTCGGGCGATGGCCTGTATGTAAATAAGCTTATCAGCGCTAAAAATGACATCAGCTCATTCAGAACGGAGTTTTATATCCTGGACAACTACTCCTTTAATGCCGGCAGTACAAATATTATTTTTACAGCAGGTGCCAGGCTGGCTTACTGGTCTTTTAACGATGAAATCCTGTTCAGCCCGAGAGTATCGGTCGAATTGGTTCCGAATAACAGCCTGTCAATCTACCTGGCTGCCGGGAGATATTACCAGCCACCCTTTTACAGGGAGATGAGATATCCTGATGGCAATATCAATACCAATGTAAGTTCGCAGTCATCGCTCCATTTTGTTTTTGGCACGGTATGGGATTTTGAAGTAGGATATACTCCTTTCAGGCTAAGCAGCGAGATTTACCACAAGCAACTCGATATGCTTATACCTTATAAATTTGATAATGTAAGAGTAGTGTATGCCGGAGAGAACAGGGCGCTTGGCAAGGTGAGCGGGCTTGACCTGAGGCTGAACGGAGAATTTGTCCGAAATGCTGATTCGTGGCTATCCTTATCCTTAATGAAAGCTGAGCACGATATTATTGATGATAACTACGGTCCCTACCCCGCCCCTGCTGATATAAGGTTCTCGGCCGACCTGTTCTTCCAGGATTACTTTCCCTCAAACCCCAGCTACAGGGCTCATATTAAAATACATTTCAGCACAGGGATACCTGTCAGCTCGCCTTACCAGGACCGCTACGACAATATATACAGGATGCCTCCATACCGAAGGGTAGATATTGGTTTCAGCAAGGCACTAAAGGATGAATTTTCGCCTCTAAGGGCGGAAAGCATGCTGAATTTCTTCGACAGGATTATTATTGGATTTGAGATATTTAACCTCCTGGATATAAAAAATACAATTTCATATAACTGGCTCAGTACAATTAATAACCTTAGCGGAGAGGTCCGGCAGTTTGCTGTTCCAAATTATCTGACAGGGCGAAGCCTGAACCTCAAATTAAATTTCGAGTTTTAAGCAAGACTTAATTAAACATGTTAAACAGGAACCAGATCAGAGGTAAAGAAACCAGGCTGACAAGAGTTGACATAAACACATTTGCCGTTGCCAGCTGATCATCCACTTTATACATTTTTGCAACAATCACAACATTTGCCATGCATGGCATTGCAGCTTCCACAATTACAACCGCGATAATAAGGGAATCAATCCCCTCAAGCAATCCGCCTGGCAAAAACCTGAACACAAGAATCAGTATAAGAGGCATCAGGAAGTTCTTGTTAAAGCTTGTAAGATATACCTTAAGATTTCCAAAAACCCCGGCTATTTTCATCAAGCCCAGAAGCGCACCAATGTATAGCATCGATAAATAAATAGTTGTACCTCCCAGGCTCACAAAGGGTTTAAGCAGGAAGACCGGTATCTTAATCCTCAGGAGGAAGAGCACAAAGCCTGCAATAATGGCAATCGAATTGGGATTAAGCATCCGCTTAAGGCTCTCGGCAAAGGGCATACCCCCCTTTCTTGCAATAAGGTAAATACCAACTGTCCAGAGCATAAGTATAGATACCAGGGCATAGATACTGGCATAAAAGAGCCCGAGCTCTCCAAAAAGTGCCGTAACCACCGGAAAGCCTATATAAAGTATATTGCCAAAAGCATGATGAGCAATAAAAATTGATCTTTGTTCATGCTTCATCCTGAACAATAAGGATGATAACATTCCGAAAAGCATCATAAATACAATTACAAGGAAGGCTATAATAATAACTACCAGGCTGCCTCTCAGAAGTTCGGGAGTAAGTTCAAGTTTACTGAAATTGGTAAAAAGAAGAAGCGGGAGTGTAATATTGAAGATTATTTTCACCAGGGCATCCCTGGTATCTTCCTTTATCACACCTATTTTGGATGTAAAAAAACCAACTATCACAAGTATCGAAAGGAATGATATTTGATTGATAATAATAGATTGCTCCATGGCGGGTGCTTAATTGATCACGCAAAATAATGATGAAAAAGGAATAATTCCTAATTTCGCAGATGTTATGAAACAATATGAAGGCAAGATAGCAGGAATACTGGGTACTCTTATCGTACACCTGCTTGGGGGAATACTTTTTATGTCCCTTAAGCTGTCTTCGCTTTATCATGAAAAGAGCTCAGAATTTCTTGTTGAGTTTCAGCCAGACCGCACATTCCTTGAAGAAGAAGTTGTGGAACTGCCCCAGACACTCGAAGAGTTATTTGAGAGCGACGACCGCTTCAGGGATATTGTAAGAAATATTGCCAATGAAGAAGTAGCTGATATTGATCCCATGGAATACCAGGACAGGGTAAAAGAGGAACTTATAGCTGCGGGAAAGCTTGATAAAGAAAACTTTATAGACGAACAGAAGAATCAGCCTGAGGGGATAGATCCCGGCGACACTGCCATGGAGAATGTGACAGAGGAGCCTGATAGTGCTGAAAACAAACTGACATCAAATGAAATGGCTGCCTTGTACCAGGGTCCCACCAGGGTTTCCTATTTCCTCGAAAACAGGCATCATTTAGAACTTCCCCTACCAATCTATAAGTGTGAAAACGCCGGAACCGTTGTTGTCAGTATTATTGTTGAAAGAAATGGAAGGATATCATCATGGGCAATAAACGAAGCAGAAAGTTCAACTTCCGATCCCTGCCTTATTGAAGCTGCTACCGGCACACTTGAAAGGACAATTTTTAACCCTGACCGCAATGCACCTAAAAAACAAAACGGCAGCATTACCTACATCTTTGTAAAGCAATAGCCTTAATCCCTGTAAAGTCCGGTATCTCCTTTACGGCTTAAAATAAGAAGAAGACTGTCAAGCAAATACTGATTGTTTCCTGCAACATTATCCTTCTCATCCGGGTCATTTAAGAGATCATAAAGTTCATATTCTACAGATTCTCCCCTGAAATACTCCGTAAGCCTGTACCTGTCTGTTCTTAAAGAAATACCATTTCTGAAATAAGAGAAAGCATATCTGTTTTCAGCCGAAACTGTATTCTGAATATGTGGGAGTAAGGATTCACCATCCGTAACGACATTATTATCAATATTGCAGAGTTCAAGTATTGTAGGGTAAATATCTATCGTACTTACTACTGAACCTGACACAACCGGCTTTTGCCCGGGACTCCTGATAATAAGTGTACTCCTCAGGGCATCCTCAAACAGGGTATGTTTGCCCCATACTAAATGATCGCCCAGTTGCCAGCCATGGTCGCCCCAAACGACGATCACCGTATTGTCATAAAGATCAAGAGCTTTAAGCTCGTCTATAATATTTCCAACAAGAGCATCAATATAACTTACACAGGCCAGGTAGGCATGCCTGAGTTTCCTGGCATATTCGTCTGACATTTGGAGGTGTACTGATGACTTCTCTTCACCAAGCAGGTACTGGTTAATCTCACCTACCCCTTCAAGACTTGCAATATTAATATTCCCGGGTATAAAAGGCTTTGTGGAAAGTGGTATGTCATTTTCTGAATAAAGGTCCCAGTAAGGAGCTGGTGCAGTAAAGGGAAGATGGGGTTTGAAGAAGCCCACGCCAAGGAAAAAGGGTTTCTCCTGCCGTGAAAGCAAACGCAACTTTTCAATTGCCAGCTTACGTGTAAGGCCATCAGGGTATCCATTATCATCTACATCTCCCCTTTCATAGGGATAAACCATTTTCTCTTCCGACTGCCTGTTGGATCCATCGGCATATCCAAAAAAGGCATTCCAGCCTGTCCCCCATTTACCAGCATCGAAATGTAGTTCATCCCACGAATATGGTAATTCTCTCAGACTTCCGACGCTGTCGGTATAAGCATACAAGAGGCCATCTGCGTAATGACTGATCTTCCCTATTCCAACGGTGTAATACCCGCTGCGCCGCAGGCGATGTATAAAGCTCTCCGGAGTTTCCCTTTCAGGCTCCGATGAGATAAATTCTTTAATTGCCTCGTTCCCTGTTTGTGCGCGCTGTGAAGGAAGCTTTCCGGTCAAGAGCGTATACCTGGATGCTCCACAGGTAGGAACATTAACAAAATGCTTTAGAAAGAGGGTCCCGTCATTCGCCAGCTTATCGAGGTTCGGACTCACTACATATTCCTTTCCATATACACCCAGCTCTGCCCTCAGGTCGTCGATACAAATAAATACCACGTTTGGATGCCCGGTGCTCTTTTTGTCACCACATGATAATACTGCAAACAGTAATGCAAATAAAAGTATTGCTACCCTCATAACAGGACCTTTATGCAAATATACGCTGTTTTGACCTGGAAATGGTTCAAAACAGGGAAGGTTCGACAGGGAAGTCATAGGCTTCAATAATCCCCGGCATATTTTTCTGAATACCTGCTTTGCCAAGTTGAGGGCTCACTGTATGGGCTTTAAGAAAATCTTCAGCGGCAGGCTTTAAGAACTCCTCCTTTCTTATATCGCCACTTTCAAGCCATTCTTCTTCAAGGTGTTCAGGTATTATTACCGGCATTCTTTTTTTTGAATTATGAATCTCTTCCATTAATTTATTGGCACCTGTTGTAAGAACCGAGAACGAACTAAGGTAAGCAACAGAATCCTGCTTATCAGTGCCGGGAGATCCCGGTAAGGGTCGTTGCCAGGTATCAAATATTGCACCCAGCGAAATAAGAGCCCTGTCGGGCCTGTATATGTACCAGGGTCTTTTCCCTGAGGGCAGATGCTGCCACTCAAAAAATCCTGCCACAGGTAAAAGTCCCCTCCTTCTCTTGAAAGAATCGGCAAATGAGGGCTTACTCTCAACTGTTTCCGACCTGGCATTATGTGTCATAGTCCTGATCTTCAAAGCCTTTTCCTCAGAGTCGGTCCATGAGGGAATAAGTCCCCATTTCATTGTCCTTATTTCCTTTTCATACTTATCGTTGAGGTAAACAACAGGCAGGTCAGGGAAAGCAAAAGCATGATAGTAATAACTTGGCCTGTAATTTTCGGGATCAATCAGCTGCGAACCATATCTTGATTCAAGTTCTTCCCTGATAATATTTACATTTACCGTAAAGCACATCTAATGGATATCTGTAATAAAGGGATAGTTCTCAAGCGGAACCGGAAGATTATATTCGAAAAGGTCTTCATCTGTCCAATTATTTGTTCTTGATATAGCCCTTGTCAGCATAGAGCTCACATCAGACGGGAACTTTGATTGTTTCCATGTATTGGTATTGAACAGTGCCACCCATATCATACCATCGGGGTACCTGCGCACCATGGCTGATGTACCTGCAAACGAACCTGTTCGCCACCAGTAGCCATTGGCTGTAGAACCTTTCCATCCCACAGGGGCCCAACCATTCGAATTGTCGGTCATAAATTTAACTGTTTGAGGACTTAAGATATCCTCCACATCACTGAATCCGTCAATAGCCCTTATAAATTTAAGCAGGTCGGGAGCTGTTGCTATCCATCCTCCCGCACCACCAAGTGCTTCTATATCATTACCTCCGTTCGATGCCGGAACCTGGTCACCGCTGCCATATATCGATTTCTTTGGCAGGGCATTGGAAGGCTCAAAATACCTTACTTCGTAGGGATCTCTTTGCGAATAAAGGTTTTTTCCCAGGCTTATATCGTAGATTCCCAGGGGTTCAAAAAGTTCCTTTTTACAGTACTCTTCGTAGCTCTGGCCAGAGACCTCTGCAATAACGAGGCCCAGGATTGCATATCCCAGGTTGGAATATGACCTTCCTTTCCCGGGTGGAAAATGCAGGCGCTTATTTAAGACAAAGCGTACAACATCCCTGGTGTCAACAGGGGTTTCCTTACCAAGCGATGAAGCAACCACATGGGGCATAAACATTTGATCTCCCCACCGGGTAGTCCAGCCTCCCCTGTGGCTTAAGAGGTGGGCAACAGTTATATCATATACTCTCTTATCTTTAGGGTCGGAGAAATAGGGATCGTTTAAAATACCCCCCGGCCCGAACACTTTTTGATTCAGGTCGAGCCTGGAGTCCTGGTACAATTTCAGAATGGCTGTTGCTGTTATCAGTTTTGAAACGCTGGCAATTCTGAAACGATGCCATGGCTGCACCTCTGTATTTCCCCTGGTATCGGCAAGTCCATAGCCTTTTGCCAGTACAAGCCTTCCATCCTTGTAGACCGCAAGCGAGGCACCCTTTATATCCCAGCTTCGAAGAAAATATTCAACCGTACTATCGAACCTGTCATAATAATCATGGTCTGAGAAAGAATTTGTGAGTCGTGAATTTTCAGGCAGGAAGGAATGATCGGCTGCAGTCATACCTCCGCTCTCCTCGGGTTCAATATTTGAAAACCCAAGCAATATTATTAAAATGATAATCTTGAAGTTACGTGGTAACATATGTCTGCTATTCTACCTTTTCATTGCAAAGATAGTGTGGCTGCAAAGATAAATGAAATGGAGTTTTCAAAAACCGGGCAGCTAGTTATTAACAGAAATTTAACTATTTGCCTGATGGCCCTGGATTATAAAGCCAGTTTGCTCCTTATTTTCTGAACCAGTTCCTTTAAATCTTCCGGCACTATCTCCTCCAGCAATTCGAAATCGGGTTTAGCTTTTGGTCTTAACCTCATATCGCTTTGATCTTCAATCGGCTTGGAGGTGGCCCTTCCAATATAGGGAAACAGCTTCCAGCTGCTGCTTTTCCGGAAAAGTGGAAGTAATTCAAGCCCTATATGATCGTATATGAAAGGAGGTGCATAAGCAGAATTGCTGTTGAGTTGTTTCACTTCTTCCTGCAGCCACTCATTGGTGGCCAGGTTAAGCATAATATCTATATTCTTGTATGCCGTTTTAATCTTTTCTGTTTTTAAGGCAGAAAAAGCTTCATAAGCACCCTCATATTCAGGTGCAGGGTAATTATCGAGCCACTTTTCAGCAAAATAGTCCAGGAACCAGAATGATGCCATATGAGCAAGGGAGTTTGAAAACCAGGTAATCTGCCTCGGGTCGGTATATATAATACTCATCAGGTGTGAAAACTGGTAAGCTACCTTGCCGTATGTAAGATGCCCGACAGTTAAACCAAGCTTATAATATTCATCCGTATAAGGCGTGTAAATCCTCATCCCATAATACAAATCATTCACTATCCACAAGGGTTTATATCCCAGAGTGGGCTCTGCGTCAACGAGTTTATCAAATTTTGCAGCCACCTGTCTTACAACAGGCTTAATATTTTCATTATAATCTTTGCTTTCCCAAAGATCCAGGTTAAGTTTCCATTTCATTGTTATGAGTATTTATTTTCCATCTCCCGGCATATTAAAAATACGAAATAGGAGTTGAATAAGCAAATTGCAAATTTAACATATCAAATGGATTATAAAAGAAGTCGGATGTTAAGCTTTTATTATATTTGTGATATGTCGAAACGATCCGGGATATTATTTTTTAAGGGACTGTTCTGTCTGATACTTTTTCTCCAGTTAAACATTGGGAACAGTCTTGCCCAGGATCTGACATTTTTTGTTGATACCTCCGAATATCTTACTCCAACACCCTACAATAAAACTGAGGCATATACACACAACCTGATGATAGCCTCTTCATATGGTTATCTCGGAGAAATTCACAGGCTGGTTAAACTGGGAGCCGATGTAAACGGTAAAAGCGAACTCAGGCTTACACCACTTATTTATGCCGTTGCAAATAACAAGCCTTATGCCGTAAGAGCATTGCTTTCATACAATCCAAACCTGGATGAACTGACATATCTTGGTGAATCGGCTTTGCATATTGCCTGCCTTGACAACAGGGTGGAAATAGCAGAACTGCTTATCAGGAAAGGAGCAAATATTAATATCACTGACAATAAGGATTGTACACCACTGCATTACGCTGCCATTTATAACTACCTGTATCTTACAGATCTGCTACTGTACTACGGTGCCGACACTGATATAAAATGCAGGGATGGCTCAACTCCGCTTACAGCTGCAATATGGGCTGGTAATGCTGAAGTAGCAGATTTGCTCGTACAGGCGGGTGCCAATGTAAATATCAGCGACAATAAGGGTTTTACGCCGCTGCATATTGCTGCTCAGAACGGCGACACCCTTCTTTCAAGATTGCTCCTGGATTACGGAGCAAAAATTGATGAAGTTAATAGCTATAACTATGATGTTGCCTCCTTTGCAGGGAGAAACGGTGATATGAACTATACCAGGTTTCTGCTTCAGAGCACCCGGTGGAAAACACAACGAAACAGTGAAGCCATACAGCCGGGAGAAGTTGCCAGGAACTACGGCAAATTAGATTATTACAGGGGTCTTAAAGAGGCTGGAATAGATGAACCAGGCAGGATAGGCTTTGACCTTGTACTGATATCAGCCGGTCTTAAGGCTTGCATTCACGATATTTACTCAAAATTTAATATCAGTTTCGAGGAACCTCTTTACAAAGTGAGAATTAATATTGGATTTGATTTTAAGCCGTGGTCAACAAGGGTGCTTGAGCAATCTGATGATAATACATACTACCAGTATACAGACCGGAGATATTTTCCGAGGGCGGGAGTATCAAAAGAATTTATGCTGTCTGAAAATATTTTCAGGGGAAGTACCAGTCTTGTACTTCAGTTTAACGCCGGGTATATGTTTACCGAGACCTATAAGGGAAGCTACTTAAAACCTGAAAACAAATTCAGGATCAACCCGGGGATAGCCCTTGAAAAAAGCATTAACAAGCTTGCGTTCAGCCTGGGCTATGAATATATGAATACCGATCTTTACAGGGCCGGACCACACTGGCTGGGCCTGGATGTAAGCTATGCCCTTGAATTCAGAAGCTTTGGAGCTCCATTAAAAAATATTAACTGGTACTAAATGAAATGGCTAAGCGGAATATTGTTGTTTTTTCTCTTGCTTATGCAGAGCGCATGCGAAGAGATATTTTTTTACAATTGTGCCGATTGCCTTGAATCTGAACCTGTTGAAGGCACACTATATATTAATGTCTCAGGTTATAATCAATTCACCACTTACGAAATAACTGTATACCAGGGGAAGGTTGAAGACAATATAATTATTGCAGAGCTGACCTCCAATACCAACGTCGAGATCCAGGTTCAACTCAACAAGGAATATTCGGTTAAAGTTATAAGCACCTTTAATGGAATAGAGTATATCGCTGTCTCCTCTGCCACACCCAGGGTAAAATTTAGTGAAGACTATTGCGAGATACCCTGCTATTTTATAAGAGACAATGAGATCAATGCCAGAATTAAATACCATTAAGCTACTATCTTGACTGACCAGCTCTTTAAATACGGATCAAAAAAAATAACACTTACCCTGCCTGATAATATTAAGAAACTGGAGGTAAATCCACCCTCATCAGGCTGTTCTGCAGAAGAATTCATGTCCGGACTCGAATCAAGGATTAAAATAAGCAAAGAATCAAGGGCAGGGATCGTGGTTTCAGATAAAACCCGCCTCTGCTCATATGAAACTTACCTGCCACTGCTAACAACTTTCCTTGAGCAAAAAGGAGTAAAGAGCGATAATATATGCTTTTACATTGCCTACGGCACTCATCCCAGGCAGTCTGACAGTGAAAGTCTTGCAGCCTATGGTGACACCTTCCTGAAATACAGGTTTATTCATCACGACTGCAACGACAGGGAAGCTCACAGGTCGCTGGGAATTACATCGCGGGGAACAGAAGTTTTGATCAGGAATGATGTTTTTGAAAATGATTTAATAATACTTTTCGGCGCAATATCACATCACTATTTTGCCGGCTATGGAGGAGGAAGAAAGCTTCTTTTCCCCGGACTGGCTTTCAGGGAGTCTGTTTATCAGAATCACAGCCTGTATATTGATTTCGACAGGCAGATGCTCGATCCGGGCTGTGAGTCAGGAATCCTGAAAGGAAACCCGGTCGCAGAGGATCTCGAGGAAATTGATAAACTGCTCCCACGGAAACTGATTATTTCAGGCATACTGAATACTGCAGGAAAAGTAGCATTGATAAGGTTTGATGATACTTACAGTGAATTTACTGATAGCTGCAAAGTCTATGACGAAAGCTACAGGTACCGTGGAGATGAAAAATTCAAAATGGTGGTAGCATCGGCCGGAGGATATCCAAAGGACATTAATTTTATACAGACACATAAATCACTCCATAATGCGGCTTCCTTTGTGGAAGACGGTGGCACTCTTATTCTCCTTGCCGAATGCCGCGACGGATCGGGAAATGATGCCTTTACAAAGATATTCGGGAGGCCGGTTAAGGAAATAATCAAGGAGCTAAAGACCTCTTACTCGGGCAATGGTGGCACTGCACTTGCCACTCTTAAAAAGACAGGAAGAATAAGGGTATATATGCATACAAGTCTTGAGAAATCAATATGCCACAGTATGGGCATCAGTCCACTTACTCCTGATGAAATGCAGGAGATGATCAATAAGAGTAATACCAGGATTGCAATAATAGAAAATGCAAGTATGATTTTCTAAAACGCAGGATCAAATAAGCTGTAAATCTCTTATGTTTTGCTCTGGCCAGACTCTTATTAGGTGGCCGGCTCTGCAGTAGCAGGTGGTACTTTCAGATTCTTTCGCGCGATAAGATTTCCCTTAATTCTTTGGGCTTTATATTCTCAACCATTTCTGTATTGTCAGCAACTGAAATTTTCCCACGCTCTTCAGAAACCACAATAACAAGAGAATCAGTTAGCTCGGTAATGCCAAGGGCTGCCCTGTGTCTCATTCCGAACCTCGGTGGCAGGCTTGGATTATTAACTGTAGGCAGCGGACACCTGGCTGCATAAATACGCCCGGCTTCAATCAGTACTGCCCCGTCGTGCAAAGGACTTTGAGTTGAAAATATTGACAGCAGCAGGTCGGCGCTTATTCGTGAATTTATTACCTCCCCTCCTTCTGAATATAATTCAAGTGTGCTTTTCCTGGCAATTACTATCAGTGCTCCTGTTTTTGTCTCAGCCATCTCCTCAACAGCTCTTACAATTTGCTCTATCGCCATTTGCTTCTCAGGAGATACATTGCTGCTGCCACCAAACAATCTCTCGAAGGAGAAACTGCCTCCGCCAAGGTACCTGCTCCCCAGGATAAGTAAGAATCTTCTTATTTCCTGCTGGAATACTATTATCAGTGCTATTACTCCCACACCAATTACCTGCCCCATAATGGAACTTATCAATTCCATATTAAATGCCTTAACTATGAGCCAGAAAAGGTAAACAGCAAAAATACCAAGAAAGATGCTGAGAGCTGCCGTGCCCCTTATCAGCCTGTATAACTGGTAAAGTATTATGGCAACCAGAACAATATCCAGGATGTCAAGTATAGAAATAGGAGGCATTTGTTTTTATGTAAGAAGTTAACAGGTACAAAATTAACATAATATCTGAGAGGCCCCACATCGATGCCTGTCAGCTTTCAGTATTTACTGCATTAAATAGACATATCAGTTCTTTAGCCTCTTTCACATCATGAACTCTCAATATGGAAGCACCCTTCTGCAGGGCAATTGTATTTAATATACTGGTGCCATTCAGTGCTTCAGACGGACTTATCGAAAGTTTTTTCCATATCATCGATTTTCGCGATAAGCCTGCAAGTACCGGTAAACCAAGCAACTGAAACCTGTCCAGGTTCTTCAGTATAGTATAATTATGCTCCAGGGTCTTACCAAAACCAAAGCCAGGGTCGATAATAATATCTTTAAGTCCTTCCTTTATAAGACGCTTAACCCTGACGCTGAGCCAGTAAGTAATTTCATCCATAACATCATTATACCGGGGCTTATCCTGCATGGTCTCAGGTCTTCCTTTCATATGCATCAATATATAAGCTACCCCTTTAGAGGCAACAAGACCGTACATTTTCTTATCGAATTCACCTCCCGACACATCATTTACAATATCTGCGTCATAATATTCAATACCAATCCTGGCAACCTCTGATCTGAAAGTATCAACTGACAGGGGCAGATCCGGATATCTTTTACGAATTAGCTCCAGGGCTTTGCTTACCCTCTGTATTTCCTTATCCTGGTCAGGCCCTTCTGCACCGGGTCTCGATGAATATCCACCCACATCCAGTATATCGACACCCTCTTCAACCATTTTATCGACCTGTTTCCTGATCTCATCAAGCGTGCTCACCCTGCTCCCTTCGTAGAATGAATCAGGAGTAGCATTAATAATCCCCATCACCTTTGGAGTGGAAAGATCCAGCAGGGAGCCTTTAATGTTTATGAATTTTCGAGTCATAGGCAGAACAAACTTAGTAAATTTTTTCTACCATAATATCAGCTGAGCATTTGAGTGCTGCACCGGATGATGTTGATATCTAATTTATTCTTTTAATAACTGCCCTCATTTTTATGGAGCATACTTGTTATATTTGTGCTTATTGTTTATGTGACAGGAATATCCAATGAATCTTATTGTTATTGAAGGACTTGACGGGGCTGGCAAGAGTACACAGATAAAGTTGCTTAAGAGTTACTTTGAGGAAAAAGGGATTGAGAGTGAATACCTTCACTTCCCGAGGACTGACGCACCTTATTTCGGAGAACTGGTTTCGAGGTTCCTGAGGGGTGAGTTCGGCAGGCTGGACGAGGTTGATCCATACCTGGTTGCAATGTTATATGCCGGCGACAGGAAAGATGCTTCTGAAATGATAAAAGAATGGCTTAAAAAAGGAAAGTATGTTATTCTTGACAGGTATGTGTATTCCAATATCGCATACCAGTGTGCAAAAATTTCAGACCATGCAGAAAGATCAGGGCTGAGAGACTGGATACTTGACCTTGAGTTCAGGCATTTTGCAATCCCGCAGGCGGCAATAAATATCTTTCTTGATGTGCCCTTTGCCTTTACAAGCGAAAAACTTATTGAAAGCAGATCAGGTAGCGACAGGATTTATCTTAAGGGGAACACTGATATTCACGAAGATTCACTTGATTTTCAACGCAGCGTAAGAGAAGTATACCTTGAAACAGCAAAGAGCGATGTCAGTCTTCAGATATTAGACTGTGCGGCAGAAAATGGAGCTATGCTGACGGCTGAACAGATATTTGACAAGACACTTGATTTACTGGTCAAAAAAGGAATAATCTAATGAAACAGATAGCGCATATCGGCAGAATAATAGCAGGAATAGTATTTATCTTTTCAGGCTTATCCAAGGGAGTTGATCCTGAAGGCTCAATGTATAAATTTATAGATTACTTTACAGCCTTCGGACTGGATTCTATCAACAACCTGGCACTGGTAATGGGGATTGTGCTGAGCACGGCAGAATTTATTATTGGTGTTGCAGCCCTGAGTGGTATTCGTATAAAGGAAGCTGCATGGGCTTTATTAGTGTTTATGGCAGGGTTTACACCACTGACGCTGGTCCTGGCAATAAATAATCCCGTCTCAGATTGCGGATGTTTTGGAGATGCGATCCACCTGAGCAACTGGCAGACATTTTATAAGAATGTTCTTATTACTGCCCTGGTTGTGCCCGTGTTTATTTACCGCAAGAGGTTCAGATCGCCCGGGAAAGCATTGCATGAGAGCCTGGTGCTTATTACTCTTTCCTTTCTCTTTATACTATTCTCACTTATTAATCTTAAGTACCTGCCGCTTATAGACTTCAGGCCTTATGCGGAGGGTGAAAATATAAAGGAGAATATGACAATTCCCGAAGGGGCGCCGATAGACGAATATGAGACAGTGCTGATATATGAGAAAGATGGAATCCGGAAGGAATTTACAATCGAGAATTATCCTGACGATCCTGACTGGACCTTTGTAGACCAGAAAAGTACTCTTATAAGCAAGGGATATGAGCCACCTATTCATGACTTCATTCTTATTACTAAGGAAGGCTTCGACCTCACAGACATGATACTGAGCGACCCTGGCTACACTATCATGCTTATAAGCAAGTCGCTTGAAGATGCACCGGCAGAAGAACTGGAAAATGGAATAAAAACCTGTAACGAGCTGTTTAACCAGGGTTTCTCGAGCTACCTTCTGAGCTCATCCTCGATTGACGAAATGCTGCTGGCGGGCGGTGGTACTCTGGGCCTTTCCGGTGATGAGACTATGATTAAGACAATAATCAGGTCAAATCCCGGTTTCCTGCTACTCAGCGAGGGCAGGGTACTGAAAAAATGGAGCTACAGATCCTTCCCCGGACCAGAGGAAATAATCGTAAACATTGAACAATATGCTTCTAAAAAGCACCTTAACATATATATAAAACTCTTACTGGCCATAGGCATGGCAAGTCTGATTTCCCTGTGCCTGTATTTGCTGGTAAAAAAACTGAAAAACTAGGACTATGAGAAAGAAAATTGTTGCCGGAAACTGGAAAATGAACCTAACACTGGAAGAAGGGATTGACCTTGCTAAATCACTGAATACCAAACTGTCTGATAATAAACCCCCTGATGTTGATGTAATTATTTGCACTCCTTTCACTCATATTTATCCCCTGACACAGCTAATTGATAAGACCCTGCTGCATACAGGTGCCCAAAACTGTTCTGATAAGGAATCAGGTGCATATACTGGTGAGATTTCTGCCGCAATGATTAAGTCGGCCGGAGCTGCATATGTTATTATTGGCCATAGTGAAAGAAGGGCATACTTTAAGGAAAACAATGAGCTTCTTAATGCCAAGGTAAAGAGTGCTCTTGGTAAGGAACTCAAAGTAATATTCTGCATCGGTGAGTCGCTCGAACAACGCCAGTCAGCAAAGCATTTCGACGTGGTAAAAGATCAACTCGAAAATGGTATATTCGATCTGGATGTAAAAGACTTTTCAGATGTGATTATAGCTTACGAACCGGTATGGGCAATAGGCACCGGAGTTACTGCCAGCTCGGACCAGGCACAGGAAATGCATGCTTATATCCGCAGTCTTATTGCTGCAAACTACGATAAGCAGCTTGCAGATAACACAACAATACTATACGGCGGAAGCTGCAATGCCGGAAATGCTGCAGAATTATTCTCGATGAAAGATGTTGATGGCGGACTTATAGGTGGAGCTTCGCTGAAAGCCGATGATTTTATCTCGATAATTAAATCATACTGATCAGACATTTTGAAATACCTGGAATTAAATATCGTAATACCCCTGAACCGGGAAACAGGAAAAGATATTTGCATAGCTGAGTTAAATGAAATTGGCTATGAGTCTTTCCTCGAAGATGAGAGTGGCTTACTGGCTTATATTCCATTACGGGATTTCAAACCTGGATTGCTTGAAAGTCTTACGGTCAGGACTTCAAAAGAGTTTGGAGAGGTGCATATATCAAGCAGGGAAATAGAAGAAAAGAACTGGAATAAGGAGTGGGAAAGCAACTTCGAACCGGTTGAAGTCGAAAAATTCTGTTACCTGAGGTCGCCTTACCATAAACCTTCTGCCGAACACCGGCACGAGATAATTATAGAGCCTAAAATGTCGTTTGGAACCGGACACCACTCTACAACATGGCTGATGATTAATCAGATGAAAGATCTGGACTTCTCAGGAAAAGATGTACTTGATGTAGGATCCGGAACAGGTGTACTTGCAATACTTGCCTCCAGGATGGAATGTAAAAAGGTTACAGGCATTGATATTGACGAATGGGCCTATAATAATTCGACCGAAAATATTGAGATTAATAAAGTTACTAACTGCAGCCTGGTGCACGGTACTGTTAAAGATATTCACGGGCAGGAATTCGACATCGTACTGGCAAATATTACAAGAAACATACTGCTCGAAGAGATGGAGCATTACAGGCAACTATGCAAAGACGGTGGCATATTAATTGTGAGTGGATTTTTTGAGGATGACATTAAGCCCATCATTGCAGGAGCTGAAAAAGCAGGATTCAGGTTCATTAAAAGCAATACAAGGGACAAATGGGCAAGCGGGCTATTCACAGCTTAAAATGATCAGCATGAAAAAAGGTCTTATTCTATTAGTACTTATAAGTGCAAACAGCTTACTGGTAAGCGTTTACCCACAAGCCGGACAAAAATTCTCGGGAGAGAGTGATGCTTTTCCCAATGAATTGCGTGACTTTATGGGACCAAACCTGAATGAAAACCAGACGGCACTTCTGAACAGTTTTATAGCTGTCTGGGACAGTACCCTGCTGTCGCCCGAAAGCAGGCAAAAAGTATTGGCAATTTCAAATAACATGGTAGTAAAACGCATGAGGGCTGTGCCTCATTTCGAAAGTTTTATTACTACCGTTATGAATTTTATAAATTATGATATTGACAGCGAGCTCCTTGAAGAATGGTTAACAGGACTTGATAATTTTGTTTCCCGGCCAGGATCCCAGATCAGCCTTATAAGTTCCTTTGTTTCTTCCACCGGAATGCTGATAAGCGACAGCCTTCTTTACAGTTCCAGGGCAGCTACATGGAAAATAAACAGCAACAGGTTCTCATTCTCCAATGATACTGTTTTCAGAATTATTATACCGGAAACTGATATTTTTTGCTTTACCGCGCACGATTCTACCTATATTTACGAAACTGAAGGAGAATATATTCCAGTGCTCAGGCAGTGGAGAGGCAAGAGAGGAAAGGTTACCTGGGAAAAAGCAGGATATGAACGCAACTCCGTGTTTGCATCTCTTGGGCAGTATGTTTTAAACACTACAGAATCGTTTTTTACTGCCGACTCCGTACTGTTTACCAATAGTACATATTTTGATAAACCCGTACCCGGAATACTGAATGACAGGGTAATCAGCATCCCTGTCCCTGAAAGTGCGACCTATCCACGTTTTGAAACCTATCAGAATACTTTTGAAATTAAGGATATATATGAAAACATTGATTTTGAAGGCGGGCTGGCATTTGAGGGTGCATCAGTAAGGGGCACCGGGAACGAGTTTACCCCTGCCTCGCTTGAGATGTTCCGGAATGATACGCTATATGTACGTTTAAATTCAGCCAGCTTTATTTTCAACAAGGAAACAATCCGCTCGCAATCAACCGTTTTCTCTCTCTATATCGGGCAGGACTCAATTTACCATTCTGACATAGCATTTACCTACTATGTACCGGGGCGGGAATTGAACACCTACAGATCGCGTTTCCCAACCTCGAGAAGTCCGTATTTCAGTTCCTATCACCAGATGGATATGTATTTTGAATATCTTTCATGGAAACTGCAGGAATCAAAAATAACCCTCTCGCGCGCCAGGGGTTCCTCGCTTGGACAGGCATATTTTGAATCGGCTTCATACTTCAATGAGAATGAGTTTCAAAGGCTTATGGGACTTGATGACTATCACCCCCTGTACAGGGTCAGTAAGTTCTCCGAATACTGGTACTCTGAAACTTTCCCCATTGATGAGTTTGCAAGATGGATGCAGCAATCACCTGAGTTTACCACCGGGCTGTGTATTGATCTTGCCAACAAAGGTTTCCTCTATTTCGACCGGGTAAACGACGAGGTTACTATAAAGCAAAAGCTATATGATTACATCGATTCCTATGCAAAAAGAAAGGATTATGATGTTGTTAGTATCCTGAGTGAAACTGAATCCCCTCTTGATAATGCGGTTCTGGACATGAGGAACTATAAAATGAGAATAAACGGAATCCCCGGAATCTTCCTGAGCGATTCTCAGAATGTTGCTATTTATCCTTACGACAGGTCTATCATACTGGAAAAGAACAGGTCATTTGAGTTCAATGGAGTGGTACAGGCAGGTATGATAACCATTTATGGAAATGATTTCAGGTTTAGCTACGATACATTTAAGATAAAGATGCCCAGGGTTGACTCAATTGCACTGCAGGTTTACACTGACGAAAGGGATGAGATGGGCGGACTACTTGCAAAAAATGTGGAGGACCTGATCCAGATGACCAACGCTGAACTGCTTATAGACGACCCGGCAAATAAATCAGGCTTAAAAAGCCTGAAGCAATACCCTATTTTTACTGCAATCAGCGACTCTTATATTTTCTACGACCGCATTCCGGGACTGGAAGGTGTATACCCACAGTCAGACTTCTATTTCAGGCTTGATCCCTTTGTTTTCGAAAATACCGACCGTTTGCACGAGACAGACCTCGACTTAAAGGGCGAATTTACTGCAGGCAATATACTGCCGACCCTGCCTCAGACACTTTCGCTGCAAAATGATAAATCACTCGGATTTAGTTATACAACTGAAGATGAAGGACTTGATATCTACGAGGGGCAGGCAAGAATGTTTAACGAGATAAATATGAGTAATTCAGGTCTGAAGGGACATGGAAGACTCGATCATCTTACAGCTTCGATTCTTTCGCCTGAAATAAATATGTTTCCCGATTCACTTATTTCAGAAGCAGAAACATTTACGATTGCTGCCAGTACCTTATTCCCCGAACTCAGCTCTGAAAACGCAATGATCAGGTGGTACCCCGAAAAGGATGAGTGGCATGCAGAGATAAGAGATGATGGAAAATTCTCGATCTTTGATAACGGCTCCGAACTTGACGGAACTGTGCTTCTTACTTCAGGGGGTCTTTCGGGTAATGGCAACCTGAGCTTTACAGACTCAAGACTGATCTCAAGCAATATACTTTTTACATCGAGCACTCTCAGAGCTGATACAGCAACTTATAACCTGAAATCAGTTTCAGGCGATGGCTTTGCATTTATTGCAGAAGATGCAAATACTTATGTCGATTTTGAGGGACAATTATCAAGATTCAGCCTGAACAGTGACAGCTCTGTGGTTAAATTCCCGGAGATAAATTACATATGCACAATGACAGACTTTGAGTATGATATGAACGGAAAAGTCTTGTCGATGGTCCAGAAAGGCAGGGAGAGTAGCACCCTTATGGATGGAGAACAACTCCTTAAACAGGATATGGAAAACCTTGAGAAGCCAACATTCTTCAGCACACATATGGTGAATGACACCCTAACATTCAGTGCAACAAGGGGCAGGTACCTGCTTAATGAAGAGAAAGTGATTGCAGAAGATGTAAACTACATAAAGGTTGCAGATGCTTTAATACAACCTGACAGTGGCATATTACGAATTAATAAAGGTGCAAAATTCGATAAGCTAAACGAGTCGCTTATAGCTATCAACAACAGGCACCTTATTCATACAGCCCGGGTAGATATTATAAATACCCGCAGGTACGAAGCAAGTGGTATTTACGACTATATAGATGAGGAGAATAGCGTACAGCCAATTAAATTTACCGAAATAGTTGTTGACTCACTCCGGTCAAAAGGAAGCGGATACATACCACAGACCCAGAATTTTAAACTTAGCCCCTACTTCACCTTCCTGGGAGATGTACATTTAAGTTCTGAGAAGGAACACCTTAATTTCCTGGGGTCGGCAGGTATTATTCACGATTGCGATTATATTGGTTCTGCACCCATGAAATTCAATGCTGACATTGATCCTCTTAATATTATGATCCCTGTTAGCGATAAGGCACGCGATATTAATGCTAACCTGATAACTGTAGGCACGTATATAACCGTCGATTCAACTCATATCTATTCTGCATTCCTGTCTCCGTCAAAATCATGGAGTGATATAGCACTTGTAGGTGCACAGGGCTGGCTTGTATATGATAAGGCATCCGGTATTTACAAGGTTTCCTCAAGAGAGAAGCTTGCCAACCCGGTTCTGCCCGGGCCACTCGTCTCGTTCAACAAAGCTGTGTGCGATGTATACAGTGAGGGGAGTATTGACCTTGGACTTGATTACGGTTTACTGGATATAAGTGCTGCAGGTAATGTAATGCATATTACCGATTCAGGCCTGGTAAATATTAAACTTATACTTGCCCTTGATTTTCATTTCTCCGAACCAGCCCTTGGCGTAATGAAAGATGAAATAAGGTATATGGCCGGGCTTGAAGGTGTTGACCTGAGCACAGACACTTATGATATGGCAATGAAAAACCTTATCGGGGCTGATGCTGCTTCCAGGCTACAAGAAGATATGAACCTCTTTGGCATGGCAAGAAACCTGCCTGCTGACTTCAAGCCGGAGCTGATACTTAACGATCTTAACCTGGTTTGGAATGATGAATACCTTGCTTACCGGTCTGAGGGAAAAATCGGGATTGGTTTTATAGGAACCCAGGCTCTCAATGTAAAGGTGGATGGCTATGTTGAGCTTCAGAAACGAAGGTCGGGAGATATACTGGATATTTACCTGAAAGCCGATAACTCAACATGGTACTGGTTCAGTTATACGCGCGGTGTTCTTATGGCTCTTTCAGGAAATAATAACTTCAACACCATCCTGAGGGATGAAAAGCTGAATGACCGCAAACATCCCGACAATAGTGTAAGGCTGCCATATACTTATATGGTGGGCGTTCAGGACAGGCTTGAGAATTTTCTGAGGCGTATGGAGCGAGGCACGGAGGATTCTGACACCGGGCAGGATAATATTGACTTTAATCAATAAGCTTTGAACGCGGACCCAGCTCAATAAGCTCAAGCTCGCTTACTTTTCCGCGTCCTATTGTAAACCTGGCCAGTGTCATTACTTTATGGTAACCTGTATAACCTGCCGCTCCGGGGTTAATATGCAGAAGGTTCAAATTCTTATCGGGTATTACTTTTGCAATATGCGAATGTCCCGAGATAAATAAGCCGGGTGGGTTCTCAAATATCTGCGGCCTTACTCCCGGTGCATACCTCCCCGGGTAACCACCAATATGGGTAATCCATATATCCAGTTCATTAATGCTGAAGCGAAGATGCTCACTATATCTTCGCCTGAGCGAGGCATCATCTATATTTCCATAGACTGCACGAAAAGGCTTAAAGTTTTCAAGCTGAACTGCTACCTCAGTACTTCCTATATCACCAGCATGCCATATCTCATCGCATTCGCTGAAATATTTAAATACTGAGGGATGAATCCAACCGTGCGTGTCTGAAAGTAAACCAATCTTCATATTTAATAAAAGAAGTGGTAAATATAAGACATTCTCTTATTTTTGCTGTAAATAAGACCTATGCACCTGTTTTATTCAAGAGATAGAGATAGCGATAGATTCAGACTCGATGAAAATGAATCCAGGCACCTTTACAGGGTACTCCGGCTGAAACAGGGAGATAAGGTAAATGTTATAAACGGATCGGGTAATCTTTATACATGCATTATTCTTGATCCCGGTCCCGGCCCGGCTCTGCTCGAAATTAAAAGTGTTGAGAAAGATTATAATAAGAGGAATTACCGGCTGCATATTGCCATTGCTCCTACAAAAAACAACGAAAGGATAGAATGGTTTGTAGAAAAAAGTATTGAATTCGGGATAGATGAGATAAGTCCGATTATCTGCAGCAGGTCGGAGCGAAAAACATATAAAACAGAAAGAGCCAGGCGCATAGCTGTTTCAGCAATGAAACAATCAGTAAAAACAAGTGAAACCATTATTAATGAGCCGCAAAGCTTTAAGCAGTTTATTAAAGCAGAGTTCCAGGGCAGCAGGTTTATTGCCCACTGCAACAAGTTTATGAACAATGAGTCATTTTATGATACATATACACGGGGAAGCAATGCTTTAATTCTTATTGGCCCCGAGGGAGACTTCTCGCCAGAAGAGGTAGAACTGGCACTAAATGCAGGATTTAAGGAACTCAGTCTTGGAAGCAGCCGACTAAGAACAGAGACTGCAGGAGTGGCAGCCTGCAGCCTGGTATATTTTAGCAACCTTCTCTAGTATCAGCTATCATCCTGCTTTTTTATCCTGTCCGCCTTCCTTAGAGCCTGGTCAATAATCCACTCCAGCTGACCGTTTGTGCTACGGAACTCATCGGCAGCCCATTTTTCCAGCTTTTTAAGCTTTTCTGGATCGATTCTCAATACAAATGCTTTCTTCTGACTCATATTACTGGTGCAGGGTTCCTGTATTTATTACCGGAGTAACATCTTTATCGGCACACAAAACAACCATCAGGTTGCTGACCATTGTTGCCTTTTTCTCCTCATCAAAATCTACTATTTTCTTATCGTTAAGTTGCTCAAGTGCATTTTCAACCATCGACACAGCACCCTCCACAATCTTAAAGCGGGCAGCTACAATAGCAGTGGCCTGTTGTCTTCTGAGCATTGCACTTGCTATCTCTTCTGCATAAGCTATATAATTTATCCTTGCCTCAATAACAAAGATACCGGCTATCGTAAGACGATCCCGAATTTCCTTTTCAAGTTCGTCATTTACTTCTTCGCCCCCACCCCTTAGCGTTATTGAAGCTTCATGGTCCTCAAAATTATCATACGAATAAGTACCGGCAAGTTTCCTTAAGGCAGCATCACTCTGAACATATACAAAATGCTCGTATTCATCTACTTCAAAGGCCGCCTTATAGGTATTATCAACCTTCCATACCAGCACGCAGCCAATCTTAATCGGGTTTCCTATCTTGTCATTCACCTTAATGGGCTCACTGTCAAAGTTCCTTGCCCTCAGGGATATTTTCCTGCGCACATAAAAGGGATTAACCCAGAAGAATCCGTTTTCCTTAACCGTACCCTTATATGCACCGAAAAGGACCATAACGCATGATTCGTTAGGATTGATAACCGTAAATCCTATCGATACGAAAATAAACAGGACAATCGTAGATATCCCCAGCCAGATAATCTCATTAAAAAATGAAATAAGCGACCCGGCCATTATCAGGGCAAGAACGATCAAAAACAAATAACCAGATACCGGTTTGAATTCTTTTTCTGTTTTCATGATAATTAATTTTTTAGAATAACTGATACTATTTTAGTATCATAAAGGTATCATTTTGCATCATACAATGCAAATTTTTTTTATCCCCCATTGATAAGACATGTATTTTCAATGTAAATCACCCCTGTTCAGGAGACCCTCAATGCAGGTGTCAGGAGCCTGGATTTCGACTTTTGAGAGTAAATTACAGATTTCGCTCATAGCATAGGTATAACCAAAGGCATCCTCATAAAGATCAATGTCTTCAGTTAATATTTCGCGAAATGTTATTAGCTGTGTAAAGGTTCTGCTCATAGGCTGCTTCTCGTTAATTTAATGCCGGATCTTGTATCCTTGCATTACTTATAACGATGCTGCAGAATCTTTATTATATACGCAGGAAACTAATTTACCGTGAGAGAAATATTATTCTTCTCCATCAGCTTACGCATATTTATCAGTGCATACCTCATTCTTCCAAGGGCTGTATTTATACTTACCTCGGTCTGATCGGCTATCTCCTTGAAGCTGAGGCCGGCATAGTGTCGTAACATTACAACTTCCCTCTGGTCGTCGGGCAGCTCGTCAAGCAGATTCCTGACATCTTCTTCTATCTGCGCTCTCACAAGTTCTTCCTCTATGTTAGAATCGGAGAGTTTCTTTGAATTGAAGAGGTCGGTTTCGTAATCGTCATTAGACAGGAGGTTCGACTGTTTCTCCTTTCTGAAATGATCGATAATAAGGTTATGTGCGATGCGCATTACCCACGAGAGAAATTTTCCATTATCACGGTATTTTCCCGATCTAAGCGAATTTATTACTTTCAGGAATGTTTCCTGGAATATATCCTCAGCAAGGCTGGTATCCCTTATATACATGGAAATATAAGTAAATACCCTTGTTTTATGCCGGTGGATTAATGTTTCGATTGCAGGTTGACTACCATTTATAAATTGCATAACCAACTCCTGGTCAGTTAGTTGACTTTTCATTCTTACTCATATATTGGTTAACTGAGTAGAATTAATGCAATAGGCGGTCCTCCTTTTTTTGGTTTATTACTCTTTTGAATCAAATGCAATTAAATAAAAAATATTTAGAATTAAAAATATTACTTTTGATTCTTCCAAAGCTTAACAATACTTTAACATCCCCTTGAGCTGTGATGAAGGAACACAAAAAAGATATTTCCATACGTGGTGCGAAGGTTCATAACCTTAAATCATTAAACGTAGTAATACCTCAGAATCAACTGGTTGTAATAACAGGTGTGTCGGGTTCAGGTAAATCATCACTTGCCTTCGATACTATTTATGCAGAGGGTCAGCGAAGGTATGTTGAAAGCCTGTCTGCCTATGCGCGTCAATTTCTTGGCAGGATGAGCAAGCCGGAGGTTGATTTTATCAGCGGTATTCCCCCGGCAATAGCAATTGAGCAAAAAGTAAATACCAGGAATCCGAGGTCAACGGTTGGCACATCAACCGAGATATACGACTACCTCAGGTTACTATATTCAAGAATAGGAAGAACATATTCGCCGGTATCAGGGAAGGAAGTAAAAAGGCACAGTGTGGATGATGTGGTGAAATATATCAGCTCGCTTAAAGCAGGATCCAGGGTTCTTATTCTTTCACCTTCTTTCCTTCCCCACGGCATAGACGCAAAAACATTCTTCAAGTTTCTTATTGAACAGGGATTTACCCGGATTCGCTGTAAAAACGGAGAGGTAATAAGGGTTGACAACAGCAAGCCCGACTGCCTGCCGGCAGAGGGTGAACTGTTTCATATTGTTGTAGACAGGCTGGTGGCAGGCACTTCTGATGAAGAAGCAAGCAGGTATGCCGACAGTGTTGAAACTGCTATTCTTACAGGATCGGGCAAATGCAGCATTGAGATAATGGACAGTAATGACCTGCATGATTTCTCAACTAAGTTTGAAGCTGACGGAATAATGTTTGAAGAGCCTACGGAGCATCTTTTCAGCTTTAATAACCCGCTGGGGGCCTGTCCTCTTTGCGAAGGATACTCCAGGATAATAGGTATTGATGAAGAACTTGTTATACCGGATCAGAATTTATCGGTTTATGAAGATGCCATAGTATGCTGGAAAGGAGAAAAGATGAAGAAGTGGAAGGAAAGGCTTGTAATGAATGCCTCGAAGTTCGATTTTCCTATTCACAAGCCCTGGTACCAGTTAAGCGAAGACCATAAAAGCCTGGTTTGGACCGGCAACAGGTATTTCTATGGGCTTAACAGGTTTTTTGAATACCTCGAGGAAAAGAAATATAAGATACAGTACCGGGTAATGCTGAGCAGGTACAGGGGTAAGACAACATGCCCTGAATGCAGGGGCAACAGGCTCAGGAAAGAAGCCTCTTATGTTAAGGTAAACTCTTATGCAATATGGGAGCTAACTTCGATGCCGGTATCCGTGCTTCTTGAGTTTGTAAACACGATAAAACTTTCCAGGACTGAAAAGGATATTGCTGACAGGATACTGCTTGAGATAAAATCCAGGCTGAGATTTCTGAATGATGTCGGGCTGGGTTATCTTACCCTTAACCGCTTATCTTCCAGTCTTTCAGGCGGGGAATCGCAGAGAATTAATATTGCCACATCACTTGGAAGCAGTCTTGTAGGATCGCTATATATACTTGATGAGCCCAGCATAGGTCTGCATCCAAGAGACACTAAGCTGCTTATCAGTGTTTTAAAAAATCTCAGGAATATTGGGAATACTGTTCTTGTTGTTGAACACGAAGAAGAGATAATCAGATCTGCCGACAGGCTGATTGATATAGGCCCTGAGGCAGGAAGATTTGGAGGTGAGCTGGTATATGAAGGTAAACCTTCTGATATAAAATCAGGTTCTTCCCTGACATGCCGTTATCTGAAGGGTGAATTAACAATACCAGTACCTTCATTACGCCGGAGGTGGAACAGTTATATTGGTATTGAAGGTGCTCGCGAGAACAATCTTAAGGAGATTGATGTAAAAATACCTCTTAACACAATTACTGTTGTTACAGGAGTGAGCGGCTCCGGTAAATCAACACTTGTATCATCTATATTATACCCGGCCCTTAAGAATTCCATTGAGGGTTATGGAAGCAAGCCCGGTAAGTTTAAAAGCTTATCAGGTGATTACCTGTCAATTAATGGAGTTGAGCTTGTAGATCAGAACCCAATTGGTAAATCAAGCCGTTCTAACCCTGTTACCTATTTAAAGGCATACGATGAGATCAGGAAACTGTTTGCCGACCAGCAGTTATCCAGGCAGAATTCATATAAGGCCTCTCATTTCTCTTTCAATGTTGACGGGGGAAGGTGTGAGGAATGCCAGGGAGAAGGTACTATAAAGGTGGAAATGCAATTTATGGCAGATGTTGAGCTGGAATGTGAAGAATGTAAAGGTAAGCGCTTTAAAAAAGAGATACTCGAAGTAATGTTTAATAATAAAAACATCCATGATGTTCTGGAAATGACAATCAACGAGGCAATCGAGTTTTTTTCACAGGCTGGCAGCAGGGTAGCCGGAAAAATTACCAGGAAACTTCAGCCTCTTGCCGACGTCGGGCTTGGTTATGTTAAACTGGGTCAGTCTTCATCAACCCTCTCAGGTGGCGAAAGCCAGAGAGTAAAACTTGCCTACTACCTGAGCCAGGAGAATAGCGAGCGACATATCCTTTTTATTTTCGATGAGCCCACTACCGGTCTGCATTTCCATGATATCAATAAGTTATTAAACTCTCTGAATGCCCTGGTGGAAAAGGGCCATTCTGTTCTGCTGATCGAACACAACCTCGAAATGATCAAGAATGCAGACTGGATTATTGATCTCGGGCCCGGGGGAGGAGATGAAGGTGGTTCGCTTATTTTTGAAGGAGTGCCTGAAGAAATAGTAAATTGTACTGCTTCCTCAACCGGTATATTTCTAAAAAACAAGATATAAGAAGGGGGTGTATCGAGAGGGCACAATATTTGTCATCCCGAGCGAATGCGAGGGATCTAAATGCTTGATAGTCAAGACCTGGGTTCCTCGCATTCGCTCGGGATGACAAGAATATTATACTTTTGAGACGGCCTTAACTTAAAATATCATGCAGAATTATTATTTAATCTTGAATCCGAATAAGATTGCCACACATCCGCTGGCCGGAGTATCGGAGACCTGCTCAAAGCTTGTAACCTTGACCACCAGTTTTAACTGCTGGCTTGACTCAAGGTTAAAATCCCATGTTTTTGAGTAGTCGTGATCCTTGTTTGAGTAAAGTACATTTTTGTTCGAGTCGAGGATCTTAAACTCTATTGGAGGCAGGTTATTGTTGCCGCAAATAGCAAGACGATATTCCTGGTCGGAGTAAAAGGTTTTATACAATTCTGCTTCTTCTCCTTCAGTAAGAATAGCAGCATGGTAATTACCATCGTGGGTGAAAGCACCCAGTTCTCCTTTACAAATCTTTTTTGCAAAGTTCTTACACTGAGCATTGGCAACGAAAGAAGCACCTGCAAAGAATAACAGTGTAATAAGAATTGATGTGTTGACTATTTTTTTCATATTTTTTTTACTTTACGAAGGATGATCTTATTCCGGCAACAACTTCTGTCAACTCCATAAATATCTGGGGTGTAATATCTGAAGTAATCTCAGACTTCAGTACTGTAACATTTGTTTCCTCATCAACTTCAGGAGTTATCTTGGTTGTGGTAACTGTAAACTTATCAAATACTGCCTTCACAGCGTTCATCTGTTCAGCAATTTCAGGAACTGCCGGGTGTGACATGTTCTCCTCAAGGAGCCTCAGCATAATATCTATCGAAAGTTTCTGATCAATTATCCTTCCTACAAGTTTACTGGCATCAAAACTGTCAATATCCACCAGCTGGGTGGCGATATAAAGTCCTTCGAGCCAGCCACCCACAAGTACGATAGATGCTATTGCAGGTTGCTCATTATCTTCAAGATATGCATTTGTATTCATAAAGGTTTCTGAAACAATATCCAGGATTACATCACGGTTGTTTACATTCTCCTCCAGGCGGTTTATTGTTTCTTCGTTTATGGCATCAAGTATTCCAAGGCCGTCAGCCAATTTCTTTGCTGCGTTCATATAGTCAATAACAAGCTGAGTCTGATCGTATAAACTACTGAAGCTCAAATCACAGGTATAAATACCCAGGTTCAGGGCCATTGCCTTGTTAGTGGAATAAGATGATACAGCATCGGTAGGGTTTAATAAATCAGCATCAAACGCGGCCCCGGCTGATTTTATTAGCATTGCTGACTCCAGAGGTGAAGGCAGGGAAAGAAATATTTTCTTTGCTTCCTTAACATCCTGTATTACAGACTCATCCACTTCAGTCATATCAACCACCTTATCCTTTTCTTCTTCTCCGCTGCCCGATTTACAACTATTTACAGCGAATGCAGCCATTACAATAACAGCAAATGCAATAATGGAATTCAAAATAGGTTTATTCTTCATAATAGTTAGTTTTTAATCTGCACTAAGATAGGACTAATTTAGCATATAATTTTTATTTTTCAAAAAGCATGATGCTGCTGATCTTTTCTAACTTTGCACAAATTTTATATTTATGAACACTAACGAAAATAATTATAAAAAGTTACGCTCTTCACTCATTTCATCAGGTCCGGACGAAAAGACAGCTATAATTAACGGTCTCAGGGCTGAAAAACCCTTTGAGGGGGTAGTGTTGCTTATAGCAGAAATACTTGAAAACGAAAGCGATAGCGGGGTGCTTGAAGCAGCCCTGAGATTTCTTAACGATCTTAAGCACCAGTCGCTCTGCCAGGAAGTGATTAATGCCATGAATAATACTGATAACGACCTTGTTATGCAAAAACTCACATCGTCTTGCTGGCAATCGGGCCTCGACTATTCTGAGTACCTGCATCATTTTATCGGGTGGTCTGTAAGCAAAAGTTACCTGGTATCTCTTGAATGTTACTCGCTTATTGAGCAGTGGGTTTACAAAGCCGGTCCCGACAAAAGAAATAAATGGAAGGCACAACTCAGAAAGGCCCAGCCGGGCATGAACACTGACAGGTACAAGCTTACCGAGGCTATAATTGACCTGCTGGATTAATGGTATGATGAAAAGTATTTCATAAACTGGGCACGCTCATACTTGCCCGGATCCTCAATATTCCTGTAATTCAGTTTACCCCTGTATTCGTCAACGGTAGCAAAGCCTTTCTCCTCCATCCATGATATTATCGCAGCGTTCATTTCTGCAATATACTCTATCCCTTTGGTGTACAGAACCGAAGCGAGCTGAACAACGTCGGCGCCGGCCAGAAGGTACTTGATGGCATCGTGTCCCGAATGTACCCCTGTTGTGGCAGCCAGGTCAATTTTAGCGATAAAGGCATCCACCATTGCGATCCATCTCAGTACATACCTGCGGTCTGATTCTGAACTGAACACTGATGCAGGGGTAATGCTAATGGTATTTATGTCTATATCAGGCTCATAAAAACGGTTAAAAAGAACCACTCCCCTTACCCCCCTGTTATAGAACCTGTCGACCAGGTTAAGCAGGTTTGAAAATCTCTGGCCCAGTTTTATTGACACCGGTATGGAAAGCGAAGAAACAAGTTTCTCAATCAGATCAAAATAGACTTTTTCGGCATCCTGCGGAGACAGGTCCTTACTTACTGGCATAAAAAACATATTTATCTCGATGGCGTCGGCTCCTTCGCGTTCAATATTCCTGGCAAATTCCACCCATTCCTTTGAGCTTACGCAGTTTATGCTTGGAATAACCGGGATACTGATATCACGCTTTGCATCCCTGATTAGCTTCAGGTAGGTATCAAGTGAATTTGACCTTGTATAGTAGTTTATATAGTCGGCAGCCTCCGGGTAATCTGAAGACTCTGCCAGTTTGCCTGCCTGGAAAGAAATCTGTTCTTCGAAGAGTGATTTTAACACTACTGCTCCGGCACCACTATCCTGAGCAATCTTAATTTTCTCTATACTATCGCTTAATCCACTGCTGCTGAGTACGAGCGGGCTGTTAAGTTTTAAACCAAGATAAGAGGTTGATAAGTTTGCCATATTTTTAAATTTTAGATAATAAACTAAGGTATGTTTCTGAGTCCGAAGATTGCACTCCCGACTCTTATCATTGTGCTACCCTCCTCGATTGCAATTCTGTAATCACCAGACATTCCCATTGAAACCTGGTCGAAGGCATTAATGTTGCTGTAATATTTGTTCTTCAGAATGTCGAAGTATTGCCTGAGGGTCTTAAATTCTTTTCTTACCTGTATCATGTCGTCTGTAAAGGTTGCCATTCCCATTACTCCCCGTATGCATATATTATGGTATTCAGCAATCGCAGCTGTTTCATGAAATTCCATTACCTCCCCGAAAGTAAAACCATACTTGCTCTCTTCTTCGGCTATATGAAATTGTAACAGCACATCCGGCCTGAGATTCTTTTTGGCGGCTTCCCTGTCTATAACTCCAAGCAATTTAAATGAATCTACCCCCTCAATCATTTTAACCTTGTCAATAATATATTTCACCTTATTTGTCTGCAGGTGACCTATCATATGAATTCGCAGGTCAGAAGGCAGCAGTGGATGTTTTTCGATTATTTCCTGTACCCGGTTCTCGCCAAATACCCTCTGCCCTGCCCTGTAGGCCTCCATTATATCTTCCACAGTTTTGGTTTTTGAAACTGCAACAAGAGTTACTCCTTCAGGGATTGAGGATTTTAACTGTAAGATATTTCTGGCTATACCGCTCATTTAAATTTTATGGTGTATAAAAGTAAAAAAGCCCCTGATCAATACCAAGGGCTTTTGTCATTCTGTTTAAATATTTAATCGAGAAGGTGTATAGCCAGTCCGCTTCTCAGCTTGGGTTCAAACCATGTGGTTTTTGGTGGCATTATATTACCCGAGTCAGCAATATTTATTAACTGCTCCATCGAAACAGGGAAAAGTGCAAAAGCTGCTTTCATCTCTCCATTGTTAACTCTCTTTTCGAGTTCACCAAGTCCCCTGATGCCTCCTACAAAATCGATTCTTTTCGATCGCCTGAGATCCTGGATATCAAGCAATGGGCTTAGCACTGAATTGGTAAGTATGGTAACATCCAGTACACCAATCGGATCGTTATCGTCGTAGGTACCTTCCTTTGCAGTGAGGCTGTACCAGTTTCCTTCGAGGTACATACCGAAATTATGCAAGGAAGCAGGCCTGTAAATCCCAGGTCCTTTCTTTTCGATAATAAACTTTTCTCCAAGCTTCCCAATAAATTCTTTGGGGCTTAAACCATTAAGATCTTTTACCAGCCTGTTATAATCAATTATTTTGAGCTGATTGTCGGGAAAATGAACGGCGAGAAAGTAATTAAACTCTTCATCTCCTGTATAGCCGGGATTCTGATCCCGTCTTTCCTTGCCCACCAGTGCAGCAGCTGCCGTCCGGTGGTGACCATCTGCCACATAGGTATATGGCACCTTCTCCCTAAAAAGCTTTTCAATAGCAGCAACGGTATTTTCATCATTAACTACCCAGAAGTGGTGTCCAAAGCCATCTTCAGCCACAAAATCGTAAGCTGGCTTCTGGCTGCTCACTACTCCTGAAATGATATCATCAATCTCTTTCACCGAGGGATATGCAAAAAACACAGGCTCAATATTTGCACTGTTTACCCTTACATGGATCATCCTGTCTTCTTCCTTATCGGGGCGGGTGAGCTCGTGTTTTTTAATAATCCCCTGCAGGTAATCCTCTACCGAGGCCGCTCCTACAAGGCCATACTGTGTTCTGCCATCCATTGTCTGGGCATAAATGTAATAAGCCGGCTTTTCATCCTGCACCAGCCATCCTTCTTCCTGCCATTTTTTAAAATTTTCAACTGATTTATTATAGACTTCCTGGCTGTGAACATCTGTTCCTTCGGGCAGGTCAATCTCCGAACGCGTTATATGCAGGAGTGATCTCTTTTTCCCTTCAGCCATTTTCCTTGCTTCAGCTTCGTTCATCACGTCATAAGGCAGGCAGGCCACTTCTTCCGCATACTCTACCGGAGGCCTGAGTGCCTTAAATGGTTTAATAGTCGCCATAATTTGAATTTCTATTTATTTACCTTAAATGTATCATCACCAGTTTCAAGGAAAGCAACAATCTGTTCTGCGGCAGCTGTTCCTGCATTTATATTGGCTTCTGCGGTTTGAGCACCCATCTTTTTCGGAGTAAAGAAATACCTTCCCTCGTACTTATTCGCAATCTCTTCGCTGCAATCCGGTGCTATATCGGAGATATACTTAAAATCACCCCGCTTAGCAAATACTTCAAGCAGTTCCTGTTCATTAATAACTTCTTTGCGAGCTGTATTAACAAGCACTGCATCTTCAGGCATCAGATTAAGCAGATCTGCTCCGATAGATCCTTTTGTCTCAGCGGTAGCAGGTATATTAAGTGAAACATACTGGCACCTGGCATAAAGATCTTCGATCCCGGATACAGCTTTAACGCCATCGGCCTCTATCAGTTTAGCATCAACATAGGGATCATAAGCGTAAATATTCATTCCGAATCCTGCAGCTATACGTGCAATATAGCGGCCCACATTACCATATGCATGAATACCAAGAGTTTTGCCCCTCAGTTCAGTACCTGGTTTACCATTATATCCGCCACGAGCCATAAAAACCATCATTCCCAGGGCAAGTTCGGCGACTGCATTTGAATTCTGACCGGGTGTGTTCATAGCAACAACCGATGCCTCTGTACAGGCTTCCAGGTCGAGGTTATCGTAACCTGCACCTGCCCTTACAACAATTTTAAGATTCTTAGCTGCTTCCACAACTTCCCTGGAAACAATATCACTTCTTACAATCATTGCATCAACATCCTTTACAGCAGCGAGGAGCTGGCTTACATCGGTATAATTCTCAAGCATTACAAGCTCATAGCCTGCCTTGTCAAATATTTTTTTTATTCCATTCACTGCCACCGGAGCAAATGGTTTGTCTGTTGCAATCAGTACTTTCATGACTATTAATTTTTTGATTCAAATTCTTTCATCACATCAATCAGGGCCACAACGCTCTCCCTGGGCAGTGCATTATAGGTTGAAGCACGGAAACCTCCGACTGATCTGTGTCCTTTTATTCCAACCATTCCCTTTGAAGCAGCAAATGTATTAAAATCAGCTTCCAGTTCCTGGTACTCAGGAGCCATCACAAAACAGATATTCATAATCGACCTGTCTTCCTCGTCGGCTACCGTAGGCACAAAAAGTTTATTTCTGTCTATCTCATTATACAGCAGGGCTGCCTTTTCGATATTTTTCTTCTCCATTGCCTTCAGACCGCCATTGTCTTTCAGCCATGTCAGTGTTTGCAGGGCCGCAAAGATAGGAAGCACGGGCGGTGTGTTAAACATAGATTCCTTTTCAATATGAGTTCGGTAATCAAGCATTGTGGGAATTGGCCTTTCCACTTTACCAAGTATTTCATCCTTAACAATTACAAAGGTCACGCCCGCGGGAGCCAGGTTTTTCTGCGCACCACCATAAATCATAGCATATTTTGAAACATCCAGGGGCCGGCTGAAAATATCTGAAGACATATCCGCTACCAGGGGTACATCAACAACAAGATCCTTTTTTATCTCCGTTCCGTAAATCGTATTATTGGTGGTAATATGAAAATAATCGGCATCAGAAGGAACCGTATAATCCTTTGGAATATAATTAAAGTTCTGATCTTTCGAAGAAGCAACCACAACTGTCTCGCCATAGGGCAAGGCCTGCTTAATTGCATTCGATGCCCATGATCCGGTATTAAGATAGGCTGCTTTCTTAATAAAAAGGTTCATAGGGATCATGGCAAACTGCAGGCTGGCACCTCCTCCCAGGAAGAGGACGCTATAACCTTCAGGTATGGACAAGAGATCCTTAAAAAGAGCCACTGCCTGTTCGCTTACAGCAACAAATTCCTTGCTTCTGTGCGATACTTCCAGGATTGATAGTCCTGTGCCTTCAAAGTTCTTTATACCTTCAAGCACTTTATCAATTGTGTATTGGGGGAGAATTGATGGTCCGGCATAAAAATTATGTTTTTTCATAAGTATATTGTGTTTTGGTTTTTATTCAAAATTACGCAAATTATTATCGTATAAAGGTCAAAAAATGCATTTAAGTATCCAGGATAATTATTTTTCTCCCGGCCAGAACCGGAATCACCTTGCTTGAGTCGGGAGTATGGCAGAAGGGTATGCAATCATCGAGTCCCTTCTCTCCCAGTCTTTTCCTTTGTGCGGCCTTCTGTACATATTCAAGCGGATCCCTGCCACCTTTTTCCCAGAGGTCAAGGGCAATTTTTACTGAATCACAATCAGTAAAAAACATGCTGTCTTTAAGCAATTTTGCAGCCATTGCACCGGCAAAAAAGGTATCTTCGAGGTTAACCCTGTTTTTCCAGCCCGCGCAAAGCAGTAAAATATCGCTTTCCTGTGACAGGAGCCAGTTGCAAAGAGCACTAATATTAAGGAATGAGCCTACAACCACCTTCCTGCACGCAGAAGCCATCTCAATTGTTTTCGTACCGTTGGTGGTACTGTAAACTATTGTTTTATCCTTAACCCTTTCAGCCGTAAAATTAAAGGGTGAGTTACCAAAGTCTGCAAAATCAAGAACGTAACCATCTCTCTCAGCAGCAACAAGATAGCCCTTCTTCTTATATTCCCTGGCTTCATCAAGAGTAGCAACCGGTATTAGTTCCTTTGCCCCATTCGAGAGAGCAGAACATATTGCGGAGCTTGCCCTCAGTGTGTCGATAACAACAGCTATCGACTCTGGATTAAAGGAATACTCAAACAGTGCAGGTGATAAACATGCTTCAACTCTGTATCTGCTCATTAAAATCCCCTTCCGTCTTACTATCCCTTGTAAATTGGCATACTCACAACTTTTGCCTTGAGATTTTTATTCCTGACCCTGATAAAAATCCCGGTATCGGCCTTCCAGTATCCCTTTGAAAGGTAGGCCATGCCTATTCCCTTTTTCATCATTGGAGACATTGTTCCGGATGTTACATGCCCGATAACTTCATTATTTTCATTAACAACTTCATAGTGATGCCTGGGTATCCCGCGATCTATCATCTCAAAGCCCTTCAGGCGCCTTGCAACTCCCTCCTCCTTCTGTTTTAAGAGCATATCCTTATCAATAAACTCCTTGGAGTCGCTGAATTTAGTTATCCATCCCAGTCCTGCTTCTATTGGCGAAGTTGTATCATCGATATCGTTACCGTAAAGACAATATCCCATCTCCAGGCGAAGAGTATCCCTTGCAGCCAGGCCAATAGGCTTTATGCCGAACTCCTCACCTGCTTCAAATACTGCCTTCCATAGTTTTTCAGCATCCCTGTTATCGACATATATTTCGCAACCGCCCGATCCGGTATAGCCTGTTGTGGCAAAGAGCACATTTTTTATACCGGCAAAATCAATTACCTTAAAAGTATAATATTCCATATCTGTAACATTCTCAGAAGCAATTTTTTGCATTGCTTTAAGGGCCAGGGGTCCCTGTACTGCCAGCTGGGATGTATTATCTGATTCATTTCTTATACCCTTACCGGGCTTAATATTGAACTTTTCTGCCTGCTTAACACACCAGTTCCAGTCTTTTTCAATATTGGCTGCATTTACAACCAGGAGGTATTTATCTTCGGCAAACCTGTAAACCAGCAAATCGTCAACAATTCCACCTTTACCATTTGGCAAACACGAATACTGAACCTTGCCATCAACAAGTTCCGAAACATCATTTGATGTAATATATTGCAGGAATTCAAGCGAGCCAGGACCCTCGACCCAGAATTCACCCATGTGCGACACATCAAAAACTCCCACACCCTGCCTGACGCTTACATGTTCATCGTTAATTCCGGTATATTCAATCGGCATATTGTAACCCGCAAAAGGAACCATTCGTGCACCCATATTTTCATGAAATGGTTTAAAGGCTGTATTTTTCATAGTATATAAGATTGTTTAATATTAATAGTAACAAAGGCAAATTTAATCAATTAGTGAATATTTTAAATTTAATATGGTCTAATTCTCCTATTTAAGCATCGACCGGCAATTTCAGTACCTGGCCAGAGTGGAGTCTGCCTGCCTGGAAAATGCCGGAATCTTTTTTACGTGATAAATATCGAGTCCGCCAAAACCGCCTGGTCTGTTGGAGGAAAAATATGCCTCCCTCCTGTCGATAACAGAAGGACGGTAGAAAAGATCGTCCCACTGTGAGTTTACTGGCAGGCCCATATTTACAGGTTCAGAAAACTGACCCGAAATATCCCTTACCGACATAAATATATCATACCCGCCGTAGCCCTGGAGCCCGTTGGAGCTAAACCATATTGTATCACCTGTTGCAGAAGTCCATACAGCTTCTTCATTTCCCCCTGAATTTACCAGAGGACCAAGATTTGACGGTTTTGTCCATTTATTCTTCTTAACTCTCCGCATATAATATATATCTCTCCCTCCTGCGTTGCCCTTTTTTATATCGCTGGTAAAAAAAACCTCTTCACCGTCATTGCTTAAAGCAATTGATGTTTCCCTGTAAGGTGTGGATGTCTCATCCATAAAAGACTCCGGTGTTCTCCAGACACCCCTGTCAAACTCAGAACGCATAATATCGCCACTACCACTCCATCCGGCATAAAGAAGCATATAAGTATTATCCCTGTCAACATATAGAACACCTTCATTCAGGGGTGTACATACTTCTGTCCCTGCCGGACCTGCGGCATCCCATATACCCTCTGTAGCGGTAGCAATATAAACGTTTTCATTCCATTTATAATCTGATCCCTGCAACTCGTCTTTTGCACTCAGCTGGCGCCTGGTTGTAAAATAGATTGCCTGTTCATTCTTTACCAGTACAGGAGAATAATCATCACTTTCGGAGTTTATATTTTTACCCAGGTTCATTATCTCAAAATCTTCTGACAATCCATTTTCGATGGCGAGGTTACATTCTTTAATATAGCGCATTACCTCGGGATCACTCTTACCATTCTCCAGTAACTTATCGGAATACATATTAAAAAAATCGATAGCCCTCCCATAATCGCCCCTGAACTGGTAAGCTCTTCCGGTAAGCAGAACCAGGTCGGCAGCCACATCTGTTTTAAGCGACCTGGCCTTCAGAAAATAATTCAATGCGCCAAACTGGTCATTTCCAAAAAGGCTGGCTACGCCAAGCTTATAGTTTAGTTCTGCATTTTCGCTGTTAAATTTATAGGCCTTCAGGTAATGTTCCACTGCATCAGGATAAAGCCCTCCACCAAGGCGGTATAATTTATCCCCTTCCCTGACATGATACCATGCCTCCTTAAAGCCCTCCTTTTCAATAATAAAATCAGCCTTATCAATATTTACTTTTTCCTGTCCTGATAATTGCATACTGCATGGCAGGAGAAGCACAATACCAAGTAGTAATAGTCTATTCATTCTTTTATTTTTTATTTTAACGGGGCAGGGATATTAATCTATTTCCACATCCCTTAAACAACCAGTGGATCAACACCATAGCACAGCAGATTAATCATAACTCAACAATATACCAGGATGCTGAAATATAAATATCATTTTAAACTTACCAAGCAATCAGTACTTAAATGTACTACAATTTATTAAATTATCCTGAGGCAGCATTTTCAAATAGCAGTTCTGATAAGTAAGTGTTAAAGATTTTTCATATTTTTGTTTGTAAGCTAAGTAAGGGGGAATAAAATATGAAAATAATTAATGTTGCATACATTGAAGAAGTATGCGGTGGATCCAGGGAAATCATTATTGAAATGATTGATATCTTCAGGCAACAGGTTCCTGAGTTTTGCAACGAAATGACCGACCTGCTGGAACACAAAAAATATTATGACCTGGGCTTGCTGGCGCACAAGGCAAAATCCTCGGTTGCAATAATGGGAATGGAAAATATGGCCAGAAAGCTTAAAGAGCTTGAGATAAAGGCAAAGGCAGGGGAAGATACAGAATCTTACCCTCAATACATTGATGATTTTAACGAAGCATGCAAAATAGCATTGAAGGATCTGGACGAATATATTAAAAGCCTCTAAAATGATAAAAGTAAGTGAACTTGAAAATAATATTGAGCATGTGGTATTTGAAGGAATAGATAAATTCAATGCACTGGTGGCAGACGATGCACGGAAGCAACTGGTAAGACTGTTCGACACTGCAAACTCAAAAGTAATTATCGATCTCGAGGGAATAAAATACATAGACAGTTCGGGATTCGGATGTTTTCTTACTACAATGAAAAGCGCCCGTAATAATTTTGGGGTACTTAAAATCTGCAACCTTCATCCTGAAGTAAAAACACTCTTTCTGACTCTTCAGCTTCACACTATATTCGAACTTTATGATGATCTGGACACATGTAAATCAAGTTTCTAGAGCAGTCCGGTCTTTAGCTCCAAACTCAGCCTTTTTAAATGAATAATAAAATAAGATGGAAGCCCGGCACAATGATCTATCCCTTGCCGGCTGTTATGGTTAGCTGCGGGTCCTCACCTGAGGAATATAATATTATAACCATTGCATGGACAGGTACTGTATGTACCGAACCCCCAATGTGCTATATTTCAGTAAGGCCTTCAAGGCATTCATATGGTCTGATTAAAAAATCGGGCGAGTTTGTAATAAACCTTACCACTGCAGAACTTGCCAGGCAAACAGACTGGTGCGGGGTAAGATCGGGGAAAAAATATAATAAATTCAGGGAAATGAAACTAACTCCCCTGGAGGCAGACATCGTGAAGGCTCCGCTTATTAAGGAATCTCCTATTAATATCGAGTGCAGGGTAAAGGAGATTATCGAACTTGGTGTTCATCACATGTTTCTTGCCGAAATAGTAACAATACATGCTGATCCGACGTATATGGACGATGATACAGGTGAATTCGATCTGAACAGGGCGAATGTTTTGTGCTATTCTCACGGAAAATATTATGAAACAGGCCGCTTAATCGGCAAGTTTGGATTCTCGGTAAAAAAGAAAAAGAAGAAAGCAGGCAAAACCTGATGCATTAGGAAACTAAATGATAAATTACTATTTTGATTAACCAAATATCAACCTATAATACGGGTAGCTAATGAGTGAAAAGATTCTTAAAGCCCTTATGCAATTGTTTGCCATCATTGCCAGGCCGCAGAGCAGTGACAGCGACAGGAGAGTAGTTGTGGAGGCATTCCTGAGAAGGCAGTTGAACGAAGAACTGGTAAAAGAATACCTGACTGTTTTTGACGATTTTTATACCGAGGCACAGGAGCGGCAAAAAAAGAGTGCTCAGAAAAAGCGCCACTCGGCTGTTTCGGTCAGGGTATTAAGAATTACCACTCAGATAAACGATCAGCTTACCCAGGATCAGAAAATAATTGTTCTTGTTCAGCTTCTTGAATTTTGCAAATCAGACGGCCAGGAGGTGAGTGATGATGAACTCGAGTTTATCCTGGCAGTGGCCGATACTTTCAATGTTGAAAAAGATGAATATGAACTGATCAGGCAATTTGTACTTAACCCCTTCTCAGATATTCCGGACTCTGGCAATATCCTGGTTATTGATAACGACGAAACAGTAAAACCAGCATCCATTCATCACCTTCTTAATGAAAGTGTTAGCGGGCAAATATGGTTTCTTGAAGTAAGTTCTGCAGGAATGCACTTTGTAAGGTTCACTTCTGTGAGTGAAATATTTATGAATGGCCAGATACTGCACGATGACAAGGTATATACTTTTAACCCCGGATCATCACTCAGGGACCCCAAGTCAACGCCTATCTATTATAGTGATATAATTACTCAGTTCAGAAAGGAAGAACTTCAGGCTTCAAGGGTTGTTTACCAGGTCAATAATCTTGAATACAGGTTTAAAAGCGGACATAAAGGCCTTCATAATATGTCCTTTGAAGAAGAGTCGGGCAGGCTGGTTGGTATTATGGGAGCTTCAGGTGCCGGTAAATCAACCCTGCTTAATGTTCTTAACGGCACCAATAAGCCTTATAAGGGAAAAGTGCTGGTTAACGGCATTGATATTCATCACGATTCTGACGAAGCTGAAGGTTTAATAGGACACGTTTCACAGGACGATCTCCTGATAGAAGAACTTACAGTTTATCAAAACCTTTACTTTAATGCCAAGCTGTGCTTCGATAATCTTACTGAAGAGGAGATTGAAGAGAAAGTAAATGCAACCCTGGGCGCCCTCGGACTTTACGAGATTCGTGATATGAAGGTTGGAAGTCCCTTAAATAAGAAAATAAGCGGGGGACAGAGGAAAAGACTTAATATTTCACTTGAATTGATAAGGGAACCTTCAATTCTTTTTCTTGATGAACCTACTTCAGGCCTTTCGTCGAGGGATTCGGAGAATATTCTGGATTTACTTAAGGAACTTGCACTTAAAGGGAAGCTGCTCTTTGTAGTTATTCACCAGCCTTCATCAGATATATTCAAGATGTTTGACAGGCTTGTAATACTTGACACCGGGGGCTACCTTATATATAATGGCGACCCGATCGAATCCATCATATACTTTAAATCCAGGACTCACCAGGCCAACTGGAGCGAAAGTGAATGCCATGCCTGCGGTAATGTAAATCCTGAACAGGTATTTAATATCGTAGAAGGTAAGGTACTTGATGAATATGGAAAAGCCACCAATACCAGGAAAGTATCTCCAAAAGAATGGAACGAGCATTACGGAGTGCACCTGTCTGGTAAGGAAAAAAGGCTTGAACCGGGAATGGGAATCCCCGAAATCACCTTTAAAACCCCTAACAGGTTGAAGCAGTTCCTGGTATTCACCAGGAGGGATGTGCTTTCTAAACTGGCAGATATGCAGTACCTTCTGATTACCCTGCTTGAGGCTCCGATACTGGCTTTTTTCCTGGCCTTCCTGATCAAATACTTCGACGAAAGTGTTAAAAATGCCTCATATACCCTGCAGGATAACTCTAACCTGCCGGTATACCTGTTTATGTCGGTTATAGTTGCCATTTTTATGGGACTCACAGTGAGTGCCGAAGAGATTATAAAAGACCGCAAGATTTTAAAGAGAGAGGCTTTTCTTAACCTGAGCTGGAACAGTTACCTTATGTCGAAGGTGGTGGTACAGCTTTCTATCTCGGCTATCCAGGCCTTTACTTTTGTAATCCTGGGAAATTCAATAATGCAGATCAAAGGCATGATGCTTGAATACTGGCTTGTACTCTTCTCCTGCTGGGCAGCATCCAATCTGCTGGGCCTGGTTATTTCAGACAGTTTCAAGGCAGTTGTCACAATATATATACTTATCCCTTTCCTTGTAATTCCACAGATTATCTTAAGTGGTATAATTGTCAAATTCGAAAAACTTAATCCAAACCTCTCATCTCCCGATGCGATACCTTTTTACGGTGAAGGAATAATTGCCAGGTGGGGTTATGAAGCTCTCGCAGTAAAACAGTTTATGGACAATGATTACGAAAAGAACTTCTATGAATTTGATAAGGCAATGAGCATTGCCCAGTATAAGAGAAACGACTGGTATAACACCATGAAAGCTAAAATTGGCAACCTGCAAAGCGACCTTAACAGGAACCGCTTTGACGATGATTCCCGGAGAGACCTGGAGATAGTCAAGAATGAGATTAAGCTGGAAATGGAAAGTAAAAATATTAGCTATAAATACCTTGATATACTTGAACCCGGGATTGTAAGCATTGAAGCTCTCGATGAAGCAGAGAATTTTATCGAGATTCTTAAGCAAAACTACATAAGGTGGTATAATGAGGCCAATGATAAAAAGGATGCATTGCTAAATAAGCTGCAGGGCCCTGATCCTGAAGCATTTAACAGGATAAAGGAAAATCACTTCAATATAAGCCTCGAGGAATTTGTAACCAATGAAAATGAGACCAAGCGAAGCATCGAGTACAAGGGCAGAATAATCCAGAAAATGGATCCGATCTTCAAAGATCCCGAGAACAGCTTCTTAAAAGCCCACTTCTATGCTCCAAGAAAACAGATCTTCGGTAATTTTATAGAAACTTACTGGGTTAATATTATGGTAATCTGGCTTATGACCCTGTTTACATACCTGGTTCTCTATTTCAGGCTTCTGAAGCGTTTCCTGGATTTTATGGAAGAAGTTCTTGACAGGTCGAAGGAAATACAGGTGGATTAAGAAAAAACAAAAAGGGGCGCACACAATACACCCCTTTTTTTATATATCAACCGATCCTGAAGATATAGTATTTGTTGCTTATTCAACAATCTCAATCATCTCGAATGGTACCCGGATTATGGATTCATAATCTTCACCGGCCTCAAGCATATCTTCATCGTCTTCTTCGTAATACCATTTAATCTGTACTTCATTCTTTGCCTTATGTATTACCTCGAGTTTCTTAAAAACATCAAGAATACATTTTGAGGAACTGGTATTAAAATACTCCAGTTTCACTTCCACAACTGTTTTCTCAAGGGGAGAATCCTTGTAGCTCTCCAGCCAGTCGACAAGCGGTTTGTAAAACTCTACTGAATTTTCCGGGATAGATCGGCCTTCAAGTTTAAAAATTCCTTCGTTAGAATCAAATTTAACTGTTGGAGTCTTAGGTGTTCCCTCAATAATGATCGGTTCCATATCTGTAATTTTTGGTTATTTATCTTCTGTTCTAACAGCATCAATTTTTATTGAAAGCTGAAAAAATGAATATTTATTATTGTATTCTGAGAATTTGTAGTGAAGCTTATTACCTGTTTTACGTGCAATATCCACAAGGCCCAGTCCGCCCCCTCCTTTTTCAGAGATCTCCTGGTGATGCAGTATATGTTTATAAAGGTCTTTTATCTCGTCCACGGATGAAGAGTTTATCCTGAGAATTCTCTCTTCGAGTTCTTTAATCTTGCTGTTCTTAATAAAATTTCCTGCTGTTATACTGTAACCATCCGGATCACGGGTAATTACTATCAGTCCAAACCTGTCCGATTTCTGGTCCTCGAAGTCTTCAGGTACCACATCTACATGGTGATAAAGATTCTGCAGACTCTCAACCAGTACATTATATAACTTTTTCCGGATCCTTGAAGGATCATGTGCTGCCTCAGTGTTATTCTCAACCGCATCAAGCACGGTATTAATGACATCAGAACTGATATCACCCTTGTAGGAGAAGATAACACTCTCGTTCAGCAATTCATTAAAAAAGTTCTCAACGCTAAAACTCATGTGCGTCTGTTTGGCTTGGGCTTGTGTTTACTGTAACAAATATAAAAAAAATATGAAGTTCAAAAAATTTAAGACACAGCTTTAAAATCCTTGTGTCTTCCTTCAAAAAGAACATACTTATGGAGCACGCTTTCAAGAGCACCGTTAAAAAGTTGATATTTGGCTGCCGGTTTCAGTCCTATTGATTTCATTCCTTCGGCACTTGAACTGATTATCCAGGCCTCTGATCCACTATAACCGTGCTTAAGCCTCTCTCCTATTTTTGAATAAAACTCGTTCAGGTCTTTTTCTGTAAGCCTTTCTCCATATGGAGGATTAATAAAGATAGTATATTTTAAACCTTTTGAGTCGCTGGCAAAAAAATCTGCAATACCTGTATTTATTTTTGCCGAAAGACCTGCAGCCCTGATATTATTTGCTGCAATGCGTATGGCTTCTCTCGACCTGTCATAGCAATTTATCTCAGGTGCCGTTATTAGCTGCTTTTTTTTGGTGTTTTTTATTTTTTCAAAAAGCTTTTCGTCAAAATCACCCCAGTTCATAAAACCATAAAAGCTACGGAATTCTCCGGGTTCTATGCGGTACGACATCATTGCAGCTTCAATACTGAATGTTCCGGAGCCGCACATCGGGTCAAGTATTCTCCTGGATCCGTCCCAGCCAGAGAGTTTAATGATGCCTGCTGCCAGTACCTCGTTGATAGGTGCTTCAGCCGCTTCTTTCCTGTATCCCCTTTTATACAGAGGTACTGCAGAAGAATCGAGTGAGATTGTAACGAAATCTTCGCTCACACGCAGGTTGATAAGTATGTCAGGCTTATCAGAGTCGACCGATGGCCTACTGTTGTGGATCATCCTGAACTTGTCCACTATTGCATCCTTGAGAACAAGTGCTGCATAGCCCGTATGATTAAAAAGGCTGGAATGCACAACAGGCACAACTGAAAAGGTCTGGTCAATACTGAAGAAGTCATCCCAGTGCAGCCTCTTCGCTACATTATACAGGTCCTTTGTTCTTTTAATCCTGAAATCGGCAATTGGCCTGAGAACTGAGAGTGCCGTCCTGAGCGAGTAATTACAACGGTACATTAGCTCAAGGTCACCCTCAAACTCAACAGCCCGGGTCATTATCTTCACCCCCCGGGCACCCAGGTCCCGAAGTTCATCCGCCAGGACTCCTTCAAGTCCGTACAGGGTTTTTGCCACAAGCTGCATATAGTATATATTTATTTTGAACCAAGAATTTTATAATACCTGCGCTCATCTCTTAGCAGCTCTACTGCCATATTAAGCGCCATGTCATCGGTATTAACAACCTCGTAATACTCCGACATATCCCATATATCCCTGGCTATCAATCCTTTTAAGATTCTAAGAAGCTGTGCTTCACTCTTCCTGTACTGATCTTCCTTATACATAACTCCGAGTTTCTCAGCATGCCCTATAAAATCCCGGATTTCGTCCTCCGAGAACTTAAAATTATCATAGAATTTCCCGAAGGTATTATATTTCCTGTTCAGTGCTTTCCTGTTCTGGTCAACGTAATCAAGAATAAACTCCGTAATTACATTTTTACTTATCAGCTGCCTGTAATAATCAGAATACCATGAAGTATCTATCGGAACGAACAGATCAGGCATTATACCTCCTCCTCCGTATACCGTGCGTCCGTTTACCAGTGTTTTATACCTGAGCGAGTCGGGAAAGGATATACTGTCGGCCGACATCAGTTCGCCATTTGAATAGCGTTCATAATAATCCATCACGTATTTCTCAAGTCCGTCAGAATACGGACGCTGTATCAAGCGTCCCGTGGGAGTAAAATATCTTGCAATTGTAAGTCGTATCATCGAGCCATCCTGCATCGAGAATCCATTTTGCACCAATCCTTTTCCAAATGTACGGCGGCCCACTACCACACCTCTGTCCCAGTCCTGCATTGCACCGGAAAGAATTTCGCTGGCTGATGCCGATCCTTCATCAACAAGCACGACAATCCTGGTATCGTCCAGTTTTCCTCCTCCCCTGGTTCTGAAGTCCTGGCGTGGTGTTTTAAGTCCCTCGAGGTATACTATCAGCTTCCTGTCTGAGAAAAGATTATCGCACATCCTGATTGCAGCCTCAAGGTAACCCCCTGTATTGTTTCTGAGGTCAATTACAAGCTTATCCATATTTTCATCAAGAAGCCTGTCAATAGCATCGCTGAATTCTTTCTCGGATGTGGCAGAGAACTTATTAAGTTTTACATAGCCCACATCATTGCCAATCATATATGCAGCATCAAGGCTGTTTACCGGTATCTTATCCCTAAGTATTGTGAAGTCGAGTATTCCCTTAACACCCCTTCGGTATATACCTACCTTTACCGGTGTACCCTTCTCTCCAAGTAAACGTTTGCGAACTCCGGTGGTTGATATACCTGTCCCGGCAACCGATTCGTTTTCTATGGTAACGATCCTGTCGCCTGCCCTGAGCCCGGCCTTTTCTGAGGGTCCTCCGGGTATCGGGGCTATAACTATTATCGAATCATAGAGTATATTGAACTGTATCCCTATTCCTTCAAAATTCCCTTCCAGTCCCTCGTTCATTTCCTTTACTTCGTCAGCAGAAAAATACTGTGAATGCGGGTCAAGGTTCTTCAAAACTTCCTTAATCGCCTTTTCGGTTAACATTTCCGTATCGGTACTGTCGACATAAAAAGCATCTACAAGAGCAATTGTCCTGGCGAGTTTAATTGTCTGTTCAGTAAACAAATTCTGTGCTCCTGCTGCCGAAAACAAAAATACCAGGAGGCTTATTATATATAACTTTCTCATATCCAACATTTATCTTAACTCTTAACCTTTAACCTTTAACCTTTAACCTTTAACCTTTAACCTTTAACGTTTAACCTACTCCCACTCTATAGTTGCGGGCGGTTTGGAGCTTATATCAAAAACCACCCTGTTTATTCCTCTTACCTTATTAATTATTTCGTTCGACACCTGTCCCAGGAAATCATAAGGAAGGTGCGACCAGTCGGCCGTCATTCCGTCTGTCGACCCTACTGCCCTCAGGACAACGGCATTTTCGTATGTTCTCTCATCTCCCATTACACCTACCGACTGAACAGGCAGCAGTATAACACCTGCCTGCCATACCTTATCATACAAACCATGTTTTTTTAGTCCCTCGATATAGATATAATCCGCTTCCTGCAAAATCCGTACCTTTTCCCGGGTAATATCACCCAGTATTCTGATTCCAAGCCCAGGACCGGGGAAGGGATGCCTTTTCAGTATTTTATCCGGCATATCCATAGCCGCGCCAACACGCCTTACTTCATCTTTGAAGAGCAATTTTAAGGGTTCCACCACCTGCAGATGCATTTTTTCAGGGAGGCCACCAACATTGTGATGCGACTTAATTGTAGCAGAGGGTCCGTTTACCGAAACAGATTCTATTACATCAGGATAGATTGTTCCCTGAGCCAGCCATTTAACATCCTTAACATGATGAGCTTCCTCATCAAAAACCTCTATAAATACCCTTCCTATGATTTTACGCTTGGCTTCGGGTTCAGATACTCCCTTTAATTCATCGAGAAAGCGGTCTGCAGCATTTACTCCTTTTACATTCAGCCCCAGTCCAAGGTATGATTCCAGGACAGCCTCAAATTCGTTTTTACGCAATAAGCCATTATCGACAAATATACAGGTCAGGTTATTTCCGATAGCTTTATTTAAAAGTATTGCAGCCACCGATGAATCGACTCCACCCGAAAGTCCGAGCACCACCCTGTCGTTGCCCAGTTTTTCACGCAGTTCCTTTACTGTTGTCTCAACAAAAGAATCAGGAGTCCAGCTCTGTGAGCAGGCACAAATATTTACAACAAAATTCTGCAGTATCTTCTTACCTTCCTGAGTGTGGTAAACCTCGGGATGAAACTGTATTCCCCATGTTTCTTCTCCCTTAATATGATAGGCTCCTATTTTTACATCACTGGTAGAGCCTATTATCTCGTAGTTATCCGGAATGCTTGCTATAGTGTCGCCGTGCGACATCCATACCTGTGTTTTTTCGGGCACTCCCTTAAACAGTTGATTACTATGGTCCACAAAAACCATGTTAGCCCTTCCATATTCCCTGGTATTCGAGGGGAGAACCTCTCCGCCATAATTATGGGCAAGGTGCTGGGCACCATAGCAAACGCCCAGCAGGGGAAGATTTCCTTTTATTGTATCTAAATCGGGGTAGGGAGCTTCCCTGTCTCTCACAGAAAAAGGACTGCCGGAAAGTATCACTCCCTTTACACTGTCATCAGGTGCAGGAAATTTATTAAAGGGATGAATCTCACAATATACATTCAACTCTCTTATTCTTCTGGCAATCAATTGTGTATATTGAGAACCAAAATCAAGGATCAATATCTTTTCCTGCACGATGGGATTGTTTTTTGATTATTGTGGCAAAGATAACCAATCTTTTGTATCGTAAAGTGTGAATTCAAAGCGCAATGGTTAAATTATCCTCAGCGGCGATAGTGTTTTCGAAAAGCTCCCGAGCTTCTTGTAGCAGAACATCCACATTTCTGTACCTGGCAGAGAAATGACCTATTAAAAGCCTTTCTGCACCGGCATCCCGTGCTATGCTAGCTGCCTGCGATGCGGTGGAGTGTCCGGTTTTAGCGGCCAGGTCCATATGATCATCAGCAAAGGTAGCCTCATGGTAGAGCAGCTTTACGCCCCTTATTATATCAGCCAGACCGGGCAAATATCCGGTGTCACTGATATAAGCATACGACCTTGGTTCCGGCGGATCGGTAGTAAGCTCTTCGTTTTTGATTGCCGCTCCGCTTTTGCTTACCAGGTCTTCGCCTTTTTTAAGAGCAACTATTTCTTTCAGTCCAAGATTATATTCTTTTATAAGATGCTTTTTCACATTCCTGTCTTTCATCTTTTCCCTGAACAGGAAGCCGTAGCAGGGTACCCGGTGTTTAAGGGGAATAGATGTAACTGTAATGTGCCTGTCCTCAAAGATCATTGAAGGATGGCTGCCCTGAAGTGCCACGAAATTAAGTTCGAAATTAAGATGTATATCGAAATCGCTCAGATGCTGACTTATTAGCGGTTCAAATGCCTGTGGCGCATAGAGGTTCAGCGTTTCTGATCTCCCCATCATATTATAGCTTGAAAGCAGGCCGTAAAGCCCGAATACATGATCGCCATGGGTGTGGCTGATAAAGATATTATGAATCTTTCCTATCCTTATCCTGTTGCGGCGCAGTTGCATCTGGGTACCCTCACCACAGTCAATTAAAAAAAACCGCTCATGCGAATTAATCACATGAGCGGAAGTATATCGTTGAGAGGTGGGTAAGGCAGAACTGCTGCCCAGAACGGTAACTTCAAATACCACGCCTCTTCTACTGCGAAATTAGACGGAGTGCATCATCAACTGTACTGGTAATATTCAATACGGTATCAAGCTGGGATATTGTAATCAGCCTTTCAACTGCATCATTCAAGCCACACAGAACAAAAGTTCCTCCGGCATTCTTACACAACCTGTTTGCTACCAAAATTGCACTGAGTCCTGAAGAATCGCAATACTGACATTGTTCCAGGTCGAGAATAATGTTCTTTTCCCCCTTACCTGAAACCAGCACAAGTTCAGACTTCAAAGATGGTGCAATATGCGTATCCAGTTTCTCTGACTGTACCTGAATGAGTGTACTGTTATTTCGGTTCTCAATATTAAAATCCATGGCAAAGACTTTATTGTTTAGTAGCCCTAAATTAATTATTTTTTCTTAGACTTGGAAGCTTTATTTTCATTTTCTTCCATTTCTTCTTTCAGAGCTGCAAGGTCTGTTATATCGCCAAGGGTTGTTTTCTCAAGATTTGATTTAATCTTCTTCGTTGCCTGCTTGGTTTCCCTGCTTGCCGACTTCCTGGTCTTATCATCAGAATTGCGTTTTTCGTCTTCGAAAATCCTGCTGTGAGAAAGAATAATTTTCTTGGCTGACTTATTAAACTCAATTACCTTAAACTGGAGTTTCTCATCAATTTTACCTGATGTTCCGTCTTCCTTAACAAGGTGTTTTGGTGTTACAAAGCCTTCAACTCCGTACTGAAGTGCAACTACGGCACCCTTATCAAAAAGGTCAGTTATTGTACCTTCATGTATTGAGTCAACTGCAAACATATCCTCAAATACATCCCACGGATTCTCTTCAAGTTGTTTGTGACCCAGGCTCAGCCTGCGGTTTTCCTTATCTATTTCAAGCACAACAACTTCAATCTCAGCATCTATTGAAGTAAATTCAGCAGGATGCTTAATCTTTTTGGTCCACGAAAGGTCTGAGATATGAATAAGACCATCTACTCCTTCTTCTATCTCAACAAAAACACCAAAGTTTGTAAAGTTCCTTACCCTGGCTGAATGTTTCGAACCTGCAGAGTATTTTTCGTCGATCTTTTCCCATGGATCCGTCTTAAGTTGCTTTATTCCAAGTGACATCTTACGCTGCTCACGATCGAGGGTCAGGATAACTGCTTCAACCTCGTCATTAACATTCATAAACTCCTGGGCTGACCTGAGGTGCTGCGACCAGGACATTTCCGAAACGTGGATAAGACCTTCAACGCCGGCTGCAATCTCTACAAAAGCACCGTAATCGGCCATAACTACAACTTTACCTTTAACTGTATCACCAACCTTAAGGTTTTCGTCAAGTGAATCCCATGGATGTGATGTTAGCTGCTTAAGACCCAAGGCAATTCTCTTCTTATCGTCGTCGAAATCGAGAATTACAACGTTAAGTTTCTGGTCAAGCTGCACAATTTCGTCGGGATGATTTACCCTGCCCCATGAGAGATCTGTAATATGGATCAGGCCATCTACACCACCAAGGTCAATAAATACACCGTAGGAAGTAATGTTCTTTACTGTTCCCTCAAGTACCTGTCCCTTTTCCAGCTTGGCAATAATATCTTTCTTCTGAGATTCAAGTTCAGCCTCGATAAGAGCTTTATGAGATACAACAACGTTCTTAAATTCGTGGTTAATCTTAACCACCTTGAATTCCATTGTCTTACCAACAAAAATATCGTAGTCGCGTATTGGTTTAACATCGATTTGTGAACCAGGCAGGAAGGCCTCTATTCCGAATACGTCTACTATCATACCACCTTTTGTACGGCACTTGATGTAGCCCTTGATTATTTCATCCTGGTCGAGAGCTGAATTTACCCTGTCCCATGATTTAAGTGCTCTGGCTCTTTTGTGCGACAGAATTAACTGTCCCCTTTTGTCTTCCTGGCTCTCAACATAAACCTCAACGGTATCACCTGCCTTAAGCTCAGGATTATACCTGAATTCGTTCAGGCTCACAACACCCTCTGATTTGTAACCAATATTAATTACAACTTCCCTTGAATTAAGAGAAATAACCGTACCGTCAACAACCTCGTCAACAGCAATTGTAGAAAGAGTCTCATCGTACATTGCCTCGTACTCTTTCTTTTTTGGTGAGTGATCACTGTCCTCAGACTCAAATGCGTCCCAGTCAAATTCTTCAAGAGAGGCTTCATGATATTGTACCTCAGCTTTTGTTTCTTTCTTTGCTTCAGCTTTGACCTCTGAAACCGGCTTTTCAGCTTCCGCTTTTTCAGTCAGCTCTTCTTTTAGCTCTTCAGCCTTTTCGGCTGCCGGTTCTTCGGCAACTTCGGCCAGCGGTTCTTCGGCTACTTCAGCTACCGGTTCTTCAGCTACTTCGGCTACCGGTTCTTCGTCCTTAAGCTCTTCAGCCTTCCCGGCTTCTGGCTCTTCTGCCTTAACTTCTTCTGTCTTTTCGGCTACAGGCTCCTCTGCTACCTCAGCCTGTTCTTCTTTCTTTACTTCTTCAATCTTTTCGGCCTCTGAAACTTCGGCCTTAACTTCTTCAGCCTTTTCTGCTACAGGCTCTTCATCAGGCTGATCATCATTAAGTTTTGTATCAGCTGTTGGTTCATTTACAGTGGTATTGGAAACCTCTGTGTTTTCTGCTTTTTCAACCTTTTCATTAGTGGTTGATTTTTCTGTTTTTTCAGACATAATCTTTGTTAAATAATCTAGTAATTAATAAGTTAGACAATATATTGATAAAAATTGAGTGCAAAAATAATTATTTTATCTCTATTAACCTAATATTTAGAGTTCTAAATAGTCATAAAACCTGCGTTGTTACTGCATTTTACCTGTGGGGACCAGGACATATTCTTCAAGTTTCACCGGGCACTGTTTATCCTTAGTAGTATTATATTTATATTTGCTTATTATTTCCCGGAAATGAAAAGGTATTGTTTATGGGGGCTGCTGAAATATCCTGGAACCACCTCCCCTGTAAGCAACAGAACATTGAAAAAGAACTGCATATAAAACACAATAAAGAATGAAAGGCATTATTCTGGCCGGCGGATCCGGCTCACGACTCCACCCTGTAACCCATGCAATCTCGAAGCAAATTCTGCCGGTTTATGATAAGCCAATGATTTATTACCCGCTCTCAGTACTTCTCCTGGCAGGAATAAGGGATATTCTTGTTATTTCAACACCAAGGGATATAGGTGTGTTTGAAGACCTCCTTGGTGATGGCAGTGATCTTGGAGTTAAGTTTACTTATGCCATTCAGCCTGATCCTGAAGGACTGGCCCAGGCATTTATAATAGGAGAAGAATTTATAGGAAATGAAGCTGTCTGCATGATACTTGGCGATAATATTTTTTATGGCCATGGTTTTGGTGACCTGCTTCTTGATACTGCAAAGCTTAAAGAGGGAGCCTGTGTATTCGGATACTACGTAACCGATCCCGAAAGATACGGTGTTGTTGAGTTTGATAAGAACAGGAAAGTACTGAGCCTGGAAGAAAAGCCCTTGTCACCTAAATCCTCCTATGCAGTTACAGGGCTGTATTTTTATGGTAACGATGTGGTTGGCAAGGCAAAATCTTTAAAACCTTCGGCACGGGGCGAGCTGGAAATTACCGACCTTAATAAAATTTACCTCGAAGAAGGCAGGCTGGAAGTAAAACTTCTTGGCAGGGGAATGGCATGGCTTGATACCGGGACTCATGACAGCCTGCTGCAGGCCTCGAACTTTATTGCCACACTCGAACAGAGACAGGGACTGAAAGCATCATGTATTGAGGAAATAGCATATATAAGAGGATTTATTAACAGGGAGCAGCTTCTGAAAAGGGCCGATGAGCTGGGAAAAAGTCAGTACGGGAATTATCTCCGGAGTATTGCCCACGACCGTATGTTACCTTCTGATAACACTAAACCAGGCAATTAATGAAAATTATTGAGACCGGATTTAAGGACTTATTTATTATTGAACCACCTGTATTTGAAGATGCAAGAGGCTACTTCTTTGAATCGTACAACCAGGAAAAGTTTAACAGCATGGGGATCAGTTTTTACCCGGTCCAGGACAATGAATCGCAATCGTGCAGGGGCGTAATAAGAGGACTGCATTACCAGTTAAATCCCGCTGCACAGGCAAAACTTATAAGGGTGGTTGAAGGAGAAATATTTGATATAGCGCTCGATCTGAGGAAAGGTTCGCCCACATTTGGAAAAACATACGGGACTATTATTAATTCAAATAATAAACGCCAGTTTTTTATACCGCGTGGATTTGCTCACGGCTTTTCCGTGCTCAGTAACAAAGCGATTATTAATTATAAGTGCGACAACCTTTACAGTCCTGAACTGGAAAGAGGAATCAGGTACAACGATCCCGGTCTCGCAATCGACTGGAAAATAAAAAGGGATGAAGAGATTATCAGCAGCAAGGATAAGAATAATCCCCTGTTTAAGGATGCAGAAATGAATTTCTAGAAGGTGGAAAAGATCAAAATTCTTGTTACCGGTTCAAAAGGGCAGCTGGGCTCTGAATTAAGACGACTGTCGGGTAATTACGACAAGCTTGCTTTTAGCTTTACCGACCTGGCGGAACTTGATATTTGTAATGCAGACAGCCTTAAAAAATTCACCTCTGAGCTGCAGCCTGATTACCTTATTAATTGTGCAGCATATACTGCTGTTGACAGGGCAGAAGATGATGAAGACGGAGCGATAAACCTGAATGCAGGTGCCGTAAGAAATATTACCAGTGCATTAGAGGGAAGCAGGTGCAAACTAATTCATATCTCCACCGATTATGTGCTGGCAGGTAGTGGCAACAGGCTTCTTACAGAAGAAGATAGTCCTGATCCCCGCTCGGTGTATGCAAAATCAAAACTTGCAGGCGAAAGATATGCACTTGAATATAAGAATAGCCAGGTAATCAGAACTTCATGGATGTATTCGGCCTACGGGCATAATTTTGTAAAAACCATACTTCGCCTGGCAGCTGAAAGGGACGAGATAAGTGTTGTGAACGACCAGGTGGGAACACCAACATGGGCAGCAGACCTGGCAGAGGCCATTATAAGTATAATCAGGGCAGAAGGCAGCGAAACAGGTGCATTCTTTCCGGGCATCTATCATTACTCAAACCTGGGCTCCTGCAGCTGGTACGAATTTGCCATGAAGATAAAGGAACTGAAAGGATTAAAGCTGAAAATAAATGCGGTAAGTACCGAAGAATATAAGCTTCCGGCATACAGGCCGGCTTATTCTGTTATGTCGAAAGATAAAATAATAGAGAGATATAAACTAAAAATACCCCGATGGGAAGATAGTCTTGACTTATGTTTAAAACTAATTGATAGCGAGTAAAATGGATATAAATAAGATTAGGGAAAGAGCCAGCGAATGGCTGCAGGCTGAATTTGATGAGCAAACCAGGAATGAAGTCAGGGAGATGCTCGAAGGTGATGAAAAAAAACTGGTGGAATCATTTTATAAGGACCTCGAGTTTGGTACAGGCGGACTCAGGGGAATAATGGGAGCCGGTACAAACAGGATGAACAGGTACACCCTCGGACTTGCAACACAGGGACTGGCCAACTATATCCTGAAAAACTTCCCGGGCGAAAAATGCAGTGTTGCCATTGGTCATGATTGCCGTAATAACAGCAGGCTATATGCAGAGATCACAGCAGAGATTTTTTCTGCAAATGGTATCTATGTATATCTTTTTGATGATCTCAGGCCAACACCTGAACTCTCGTTTGTAATAAGGGAACTTGGATGCAAGAGCGGTGTAATAATTACAGCTTCGCATAATCCGCCCGAATATAACGGGTATAAAGCCTACTGGGATGATGGTGGACAGGTTACAGCGCCTCACGACAAAAACATTATCCAGGAAGTAAGAAGCCTCAGTATCTCTGATATAAAATTCACCCCGGATAAAAAACTGATTGAGATTCTAAAAAGGTCGATGGATGAAAAATTTATAGAAGCAGGGACACAGTATTCGCTAAACCCCGAAATAATAAAAGAGTACTCAGATATTCCCATAGTATATACCCCTATTCATGGAACGGGTGTTTACCATGTTCCATGCTCGCTCAGGGCCTTTGGTTTCAGGAACGTAATAAATGTCCCCGAACAGGACGTTATCGACGGAAATTTCCCGACAGTGGCATCCCCTAACCCGGAAGAACCGGCTGCCTTTAAGATGGCCATCGAAAAAGCCAGGGAAACCGGGGCCGAACTGGTAATGGCCACAGACCCGGATGCTGACAGGATCGGGGCTGCTGTAAAGGACCTGGATGGCGAATATATCCTTCTGAATGGTAACCAGACCGGGGTTCTGCTCACATGGTACATAATAAGCCAGATGAAGAAAAAAGGGCTACTGAACAGCAGTCATTATATTATAAAGACAATTGTTACATCCCAGCTTTTCGATGATATAGCTGCTGCCAATAATGTTAGGTGCTACAATGTACTTACCGGCTTTAAATACTTTGCCAGCCTGATGCAGGAGCTTGAAAAGGAAGGACTTAAATATATTGGAGGTGGTGAAGAAAGTTTCGGTTACCTCCCCGGCGATTATGTCAGGGATAAGGACAGTATTACCTCATGTTCGCTGATGGCTGAAATAGCAGCTTACGCGAAATCGCAGGATAAAACTGTTTATAAACTCCTGGTAGATATTTATGCAGAATATGGTCTTTATAAGGAGAGGCTTATAAATATTGTCAGGAAAGGAGTTGACGGTGCTGCAGAAATAGAGGCATTGATGAAAGCTTACAGGGAGAATCCGCCCCGGAAGATTAATAACTCAAAAGTTATCAGAATAGATGACTACCTTACAGGTAAAGGCTTAAGTTTACCTGGCAGTGAGGAATATGATCTGGAGCTGGAGAAATCAAACGTACTCCAGTTCTTCCTGGAAGATGGCAGCAAGATCTCTGTTCGCCCTTCGGGTACAGAGCCCAAGATCAAGTATTACTTCAGCGTAAAGACTGAACTGGCATCTGTCTCAGATTTCCCTTCAAAAGAAGCAGAACTTGGGAAGCGTATTGATGCGATAATTAAGGATTTGGGACTGGATTAGGGAATACGTTATACGTTAAACGTTATCGGTTAAATGTTATACGTTATCGGTTATCCGTTATTCGTTTCCCGATAGCCCCTCGGGACGGTATTCAATTATTCACCGATTATCTTTACCAGCACCCTCTTGCGTCTATTCCCGTCAAACTCACCATAGAATATTTGCTCCCAGGGGCCGAAGTCGAGTCTGCCTTCGGTAACTGCAACAACCACCTCCCTGCCCATTATCTGCCTTTTCATATGGGCATCAGCATTATCCTCGAATCCATTGTGCCGGTACTGGGAGTGAGGTTTCTCGGGCGCCAGTTTTTCGAGCCATACTTCATAATCGTGATGCAAACCGGCTTCATCATCATTTATAAATACGCTGCTGGTAATATGCATCGCATTGCACAATAGCAGGCCTTCCTGTATACCGCTCTCCGCCAGGCAAACTTCAACCTCTCTTGTAATATTGACAAGTTCTCTCCTCCTGCTGGTTTCAAACCAGAGTTCTTTTTTGTATGATTTCATATTTATCTTTTATGCAATGCAAATATGTCTGATTAGTCTTTTATACATCTCAAAGTACAAGCACCTGCTTTTCCGGCCATATAAGTACTGACACTTGTATAAATATTCAGGGCCGTGGCTGTTGTATTACTCGTCTGTGTACTGCTATAATAGTTACCTACCCATCCCCGGTTCAGAAGGGATCCGTCCAAATAGCTCAAACTACCTGCAGGATGCAATACAAGTACTGAATTGTAGGCATCTTCCCTGCTCGACCACCCCAATCCATAATATACATTGAACCATTCCGTACCGGTTGGAATTCTCCATCCGGTTCCCAGAAGAAGGGCACAGGGATAATTTACTGCCTCCCAGTTGCTGCTTTCATCTATTGAAGTAATCCAGGTTACTGCCGGGAAATATGCTGTTCCATTGTGTCGGTATCCCTGTTTCTTATTAAACTGCCAGTACCATCCACCAGCCGCTTCAGTGTTATCTGTTGATGATGTAGCCTGGTTACTTGCTCCCAGGTTTCTAGCAATCCAGCATTTCGGTTCGCCAGAAATACTTGATTCAATCACCTCATAAGTCAGAGACCTGGTTGCGGGAGCAACATCACCGTAACTATGAGTTACCGACAGAGACGAGGGGCATAATTCAGTTTCAAATGTCCTGTCTTCGCCATAGTCAGTACCACCAGCACTCGTAACCTTTAATCTGTAATGATATATGGTCCCGGCACTAAGATTACTCAGCTGGGCACTGACACTTGTATTGGAAGTTCCTGACACCGGATTAGGAGATGCCTGTATTGTTGAACCATAAGCAGCTGTAGGTCCATATTCGAAGGAGACATTCGTAGTAAGACCGGCGGCATTAGCTGTTCCATTGATTGTGGCAGTTTCAATTGCTACCGATGTAGCCGATCCGGTGGTTGCCGAAGGTACCTGTGTGGTTGGCAAACTAACATCATTACTATATGAAGTGCCTCCTGAATTAACTGCTTTAATCCTGAAATGATAAGTAGTACCAGCTGACAGTCCTGATAAAACTGCAGTAACCGGCGTAGCAGATGAGCCGCTAACCGTTGCGGGGCTTGCAGTGACCACGGAGCCGTAAAGTGTTGATAGTCCATACTCAAATTCGACGGCAGTACTATTTCCAAATGCATTAACTGATCCGTTTAAAGTAGCCGAGATATTTGATACTGATGTTGCAGCTGTTGCAACTGCAGTCGGGGGTGAATCATTTGTCAAAAAATCCAGCTCATTGCCATATGCTGTACCAACACTATTTGTGGCATAGGCCCTGACATAATAAGGTGTACCGGGCTCAAGACCTGAAATAGTACTCTCAAAGCTTCCTGCACCGGTTCCTTCAGACGTTTTACTATTTGCGATTGTTGGTTGAGGAGATGTATTCCAGCATACTCCCCGGGCAGTAATATCTGCACCACCATTCGATGTAATATTACCCCCGCTTTTTGCAGAATTGAAAGTTATCGAATTTATATCAAGGGTGCTAAGCTCAGGCAGGACTGCTGACGTAGTAAAGTCATCCTCGTTACCATAGGAGGTTCCGGCACTGCTTGTCGCATAAGCCCTTACGTAGTATTTTGTTCCTGGATCAAGTCCCGTAATTGAACTTGTAAAAGCTCCCGCGCCTGAACCGTCATTTGTTGTATTATTTGCGATTGTGGGATTTGGAGACTTGCTCCAGCACACGCCCCTTGCAGTTACAGATTCTGAGCCTTCATCCGTTACTTCTCCTCCACAGGATGCGGAATTTGTGTTAACCGATGTTACACCTGCAGTAGTGACAGTTGGTGGTACAGGAGTATCAGAGTCTGTTGTAAAACTTAACTCGTTACCATAAGCAATACCACCTGCGTTTATGGCATATGCCTTTAAATAGTATGTTGTACCTGCAGTCAAAGAGCTAATATTACTTACAAAGGTACCTGTTCCATTGCCGTTTGTTGTTTTGCTGCCATCAACCGTCGGATTTGATGCCGTACTCCAGCAAACGCCCCTTGCAGTAACCGGGGTTCCACCCTGGTTTGTTATATTACCGCCTGAAACTGCAGCTGTTTTAGTAATACCGCTGATTTCGCTTGTTGTAAGCTCAGCTAAATCTGCAGAAGCTGTCGTAAAGTTTATTTCGTTGCCATAAACCGTGGTGCTACCTCTGCTGCAGTATGCCTTAACAAAATAAGTGGTACCGGGTTGCAATCCTGCAAGCTCACTGGTAAATCCCCCGATTCCCGGTGGTACACCCAGAGTACTTTTTGCGTCATCAATAGATGTGTTTGGAGATGTTGACCAGCAATGTCCGTGCTGCGACACTCCCTCACCCAGGTCGAGTATCTCTCCTGAGGCATAGGCCGAGGTGGTAAGTATATTAGAAAGGCTGCCGGTCTTTACCAGCATCTGTCGCTCATCTTTTGTACATGTTGCAAGACACAACATGCAAATAATTGCAAGTACTTTAAATACAATCCTGTGGCTCATAATAGCAAGTTTTTATTACTCTCTAAGTCGTCCGGCAAGGTATATCCTGAGCTGATCAATGGTACCAGGAAGGTCAAGCACCTCTTTAGTCTCAGAATCAATAAGTATCATTACAGGGATACCTACCAGGTAGTAATCGTTTACAACCTTGCTTCGCATCCCCTCTTCAGTGCGTAAATGGGTCCATTCGGGTAATTTACTGATACTCTCTTTCCATTTAGCCAGCTCTCTATCTGTTTCGTCAAGGCTGATTGTCACAATATCAATCAATGCCCGGCTTGAGTTAGTGCTGTACCAGGCATTCAGGCTACTGATAATTTCACTACAGTGACCACAATCAGCTGACCAGAACAGAAGCAAAGTATATTTACCCGGCAAATCACTAGTATATAGGTTAAACTGTCGGTCGTCAAAAGTTCTAAGAGTGAAATCGGGGGCCATCACACCAGCAGTCAGTGTTTTAAGACCCTCAATCCTTAATCTTATATCGTCTGTCTTTTCTGACATACAATTTGGATCATTAATATATGTCTCCAGCATTGCTACTCCTTCAGTTATATTGAAAGATTCATAACCATTAAAAAAGTAATCTACCATCCAGCCATAAACCCGGGGATCGCCCTTTCGGGAGGCTTCTATTGCAGTTTTTCCGGCCAGTGTGAACAATGAATCCCTTATCTCAATGCTGCTTGCCTCTTCCCCATATAGGTTCACATAGCCGTCCATCCACTTCTTAAGGTTGGAAGTTTTTAAAAGAAGTGGATCATCAAAATCCATTCCTTCAAAGTAGTTATCCCTTAAGCTCTTTTTCCGCTCCTCTTCCGTTCCTGACCAGTTTACCTGCGGAATATATTCAAAACCGAATAAGCTGCCGGCAAATAGTTTCCTGTTTTTTTTTGATTCCTTATTCAGCCAGCTGTTATATTCACTCCTTCTCTTTTCGTATTCAGCAATCCCGGACTGGTAAAATTCAGACCCTGTATTGTCATAATTTAGCAGGAAGCTCTGCAAAAGCCCCAGCATCCTTTTTCTCTCACTGTTTTCCAGCAAAAAAACGGAGTAAACAGAGTTTTCCTTCTCTCCCTCCTGGAACCAGGTACTGTCAGCATCATTACTGTATAAAGGATGAATATGAAGCTGAAGATCCTGATCGCCAATAATAATCAACTTTTCAGATGGATATGGCTCATCCTTTTCCGTAATCCTGTAGTCTAACCTAAGAACAAACTCACCCGGAAGGTTCTCACCTGCAATTTCAATCTTTGCTGTATCTCCATTCTTAATGCCATCTATACTTACTATAGGTTTTAATGCCTCATAACCTGAAAGAGGAAGCAACTTAATATTGCTATCGTATACACCATAAATAGTGATTGTCAGTAATAATCTTTCCTTTTTTGATGCATATAATGAATCTGTATTAATCAAAAAAACCAGGACCAGAATCAGAGTAAGACACTTACAAGCTGAATTATTTAACTTTTGATGCAATCCGAAAAACACCTTCTTACACTTTATATATGGCAAATATTTAATCTCCAATATTTCTGCTATCTCAGAATAAAAATAAAATCACCGCCTTCGTCCCCAACATCCTGTATTACGCCGAATTTCGGCACTGAATTGCTGTTGTTGGAAACTGCTATCTCGAAACTGCTGAATAACTGTCCGGAGCTTAGATACTTCTCGTTATTCTCAATAAGCCTCTTAACCATAAATCTAAGAAAGGCACTTTCATCGGGTACTTCTGTCATTATACCACTGGTCATTGCTTTCCTGCTCGGAAGGTCATACAGTTTATTTATAGCATTCGATGCATCCATTAAAGCACCCCTGGTTTTGAAAATGGAACCGGCAAAGCATGCATCACTTATCAGCAGGGTATGTTTCGATTTAATCTCCTTCAGATAATCACGCAGGGTACTGTTCCTGAACCATGCCAGCTTGCTGTCTTTATTAGCGTCGGAAGGAAGCCAGAATCCTATTTCAGCCTTAGCGTCCCAGATGCCATGCCCGGCATAAAATATAAGGAAGTTGTCAGTAGCCTTTACTATATCAGCAAAATAATCGAGTGCTTCAACTATCTGGGCCATTGTTGCATCTCTTAACAATCTTACATTTTGCGGATCGAAAGAATACTTGCTGGTAATAGCGCTATAGAACAATTCGGCATCCCTTACAGGTTTATCCAGATCAGTTATCTGCGGGTCATCATAGTCATTAATCCCGATTATCAGTGCATAATACCTGCCTGGTGTCTCAGGCAATAAGCCCGGTCCCTGCTGTGAAGAATACCTGTTCTCATCAATATCCAGGTTAATCTTTGGCCTGTTATTGATGTATACTTTTATTTTCTCACCGCTTACAATCTGCGACATCGACAGAGTGCTCTGAATTATAAACAGTGTCAGAAATAATATCCTGGTTTTCATCATCTTATCATTAAAAGTCATAAGTTAAGGAAAGCATGGCAATTATGCCCCTGCTGCCATAGGCAGGCGATGCATATACCGACAGCTCAGGTAGTTTAAGCTCCCTGTACTCATTTGGTGCTGCAGCTGCCCATATCATATTGCCTGCCCACAGGGCACCTGCTGAGATAAATAGTATCCGGGATAGCTGTTTGTCATCCTGCGACTGGTTAAACAGGTCTGATCTTTCAACTGGATCCGTCTCAATAAGATAAGCATTATAGCTTTCCTTATATTTACTATTGAAAACAAATCCTCCACCAAGTGTACCGTAGGCAGCGATGCCAGCCAGCCACCAGGGTGAGCCATTTGTGATTTTAGTCTGACCGAGCCCGGGTAGAAACAGTGAACTCATTACCACTCCGCCACGCTTAAACGACATTTCATATTTCTCAGCATTAAGCTCAACAGACACTGTATCATTCAGAAATACAGCATCATCCTCCGGCACCCATGAAATACTGAGCTTATTCCCCGGGCTTATATTTGCACCAACATCACCAGAAAATGATCTTGCTCTTACGGGAGTGCCATCATTCTTTATAATTCTAGGCAGGACAAAAAACTTATCTGACTTTTTTCTGCTGCTTAGATTATATGATATTGACAATTTATTACCATCGTATTCAACCCTGGTATTATTTATTGAAAAATCCTGTGCCGAAATACAAAGATTAAATGCGAGAAAAAGTGGGATAGCAAAGAGTATATCTTTCTTCATAGGCCGGGAAATAGTGAAACAACAACACCAATCATATCCCTAATATAGTAAAAATAATCAACTGATTAATAATATCTTCCGAATTTTTGACAGGGGAGTATTTTCAGAACAGGAATGCTACAGCCGTGATGTTAAGTGCATTTATAGCTAAAAATCATAATGACCTCAGTCAAAAAACTTCCCGGAGTAGTTTACCAGGTAGAGTTTATCGGTCGACCTGGTAACAGCGGTATACAACCATCGCAGGTAATCGATGGTAGGTTCCTGTGCATTAAACATTCCCTGGTCAAAAAAAACCCTTTCCCACTGCCCGCCCTGGGCTTTATGGCAGGTTACCGCGTAGGCAAACTTAATCTGCATTGCATTGAAAAAGGGGTCCTTCTTTACGGCATCATACTGCTTCTTCCGGGTTTTAAGATGAATATAATCTGCCTGTACATTCTGAAAGAGCTCCCTGTTTTCATCATATCCCAGTGAGGCCTTATCCGTCCACAGGGTATCAAGAATAACCTTTACTTCGAGTTCAGTATTATAATCACCGAATTCAAGTATCATATCTGCATACTTATAGCCATACCTCTCTTCCCTTGAGACTATTTTCTTTATTACAGCAATATCCCCGTTGGCAATAAAATCAATGTTTTCATCATCTTCGGTCCAGTAATAGTTGTTTTTTACTATCATCACCCTGTCGCCTGAGCTTATATCTTCCTCGCGGTATAAAATCCTGTTCCTGATTCCCTGGTTATATTTATTTGCCAGCCTGTTTGAGTTAACAACAACAATTGTCCCGTCGGATCCGGCAAAGGAATACGACGACTCAAGCTCTTCAAGCAGGAACTCTCCGCTAATCCTTTTAATATCAGAGAATCCTTCCAGCCTGAACTTAGGCAGATCAGGGCTCCCCTCCTCCACCATCATCCTGATCCCGGTAGCATTCATAAGAATTCCCGACTCCTCGGCCTGGCGAACAACTTTCCTGAGTATGGCATTCTGAACACCAAAACCATAAGACCCCAGCACTGAAGCATCGAGCGCGGGTGATATGTCTGAACCAACAGGGGGTAGTTGTGCGGTATCCCCTACGAGTATTAACTTACAATCCCTTCCGCTGTACACAAACTCTACAAGGTCGTCAAGCAACCTTCCACTGCCAAAAACAGATTGTTCGCTGCTGTTATTTGATATCATCGACGATTCGTCGACAATAAAAAAAGCTTCCTTTAGCAGGTTCCGGTCAAGCTCAAACCTGCCCATCCCGTCTTTTGAGCCTCGCTGCCTGTAGATATGCTTGTGTATCGTAAAAGCCTCCTTACCCGAATATGAAGCGAGCACCTTTGCGGCACGACCGGTAGGAGCGAGTAATACAGACCTGAACCTGAAGCTCTCAAGGGTTCTGACAAGAGCCTTTATCAGGGTGGTTTTACCGGTACCGGCATAACCCGTAAGTACAAAAATATTATCATTATTATTTTCTAAAACATATGCAGACAGGCCTGATATTGCTTCACTCTGATCAGCTGTCGGTGTATGTCCCAGATTATCAACAAGAATGCTCTCTATGTGACTTTTTAACATTTAACTCAAAAAGAGGTGTATAGATTTGGTATTCAATTTATTTTTTTAATTTTGCATGCGTACACAAAAATACTTAATTAACAACAATAAAGAAATGAATACCATTGTAAGAATTTTACTGGTTGCAGCGATCCTGGTCCTTGGTTATTTACTGGTTGACAGTATTATGAATCCTATCCGTTTCAATAAAGAAAGAGACCTCAGGGAGGATGCTATCAAAGAGAGACTTATTGATATAAGAACTGCCCAGGTAGCATACAAATCAAAGTACGGAAGATATACAGGAAGCTTTGACACACTCATCAATTTTGTTGTTACAGACTCTTTCCCCCTTATATACAAGGAAGGATCAATTACAGATGAAATGCTTGAGGAATGGGGCCGCAGAGCCGAAAGGGAAGCACTCAAGCGGGGACTGATTGTGAGGGACACCTCCTATACGGCTGTTGGTGATTCAATCTTTGATCCGGGATTCAGGGTTGATTCTCTGAGGTATGTGCCTTTCTGCGGTAATACCGAATTTGAAATGGCTGCTGCCAGGATTCAAACCGGATCAATGGTTATGGTTGAAGTATTTGAAGCTTCAGTACTTAATGATATTTTCCTTGCCGGTCTTGACAGGCAGCTTATTATTAACTATAACGCTCTCAGGGAAAGAATTACAGGCTTCCCGGGTATGAGAGTCGGAAACATCTCTGAGCCAAATAACAACGCCGGTAACTGGGAAAATTAAACAGTAGTATTCTTATAATATGTATGAGAAGGAACTGTTTGACGAAACACTGGATATAAATTCTACAAATAATTACGAAATATCCATTCAGGTCAGCCTGAATGGATTTTCTTTTTCCCTCCTTGATACTCTTCGTAATAAATTTGTTATGATGAGGGAGTACAGGCTAAGCGGGAGAGAGAATGAACTGGCCACCCAGGTTGAGGAGATTATTTTCAAGGATGATTTTTTAGGGAGGCAATACCATGCCTACAGGCTTATCTATGTTTTTGAACGTAACACCCTGGTGCCATCCGGCTTGTTCGACCCTGCGGTAAAGGACAATTATTTTACTCTCAATCATAATCTTGAGGAAGGCTACCTTGTTGCCAACAACAGGCTCGATAACCCCGACTCCTACATTCTTTTTGATCTCAGGCAGGATCTCCAGGCCTTGCTCGTTAAAGCATTTCCGGATGCATCGCAGTCGCATCATATCAAGCCCCTTCTTTACTCTGCATTCAGGACTTCTGCAGGAAATACTGCCCGGCATATCCAGGTAAATATTGAAGATACCTTCTTTAACCTTGTTGTTATTGAAAGTGGCAGGCTGGAGTTTTTTAATACTTTCAGGTACAGGAATGCTTCAGATATCCTATATTACATGATGTTTACTTTTGAGAAACTCGGAATTTCATCAAAGGAGCCTTTATATATAAGCGGAGAGGTCGATTATGGTGATGAGCTTCATACAAATCTTTCAGCCTACGCAGCAAATATTAAATTTCTGAAGCCCGAAGGAAGCTTTTCGCTTTCATATGTTTTTGATCCACTGAGCCTCCACCGCTACTCCAACCTTTTTAATATAGTAAATTGCGTATAATAAGCGGTAAATACAAAGGCCGCAGGTTCACACCTCCGTCTGATTTCCGCGCAAGGCCAACAACTGATTTTGCCAGGGAGGGTCTATTTAATATTTTATCGGTTCGTTACGACTTTGAAGATAAAAATGTACTCGACCTCTTTGCCGGGACAGGCAGTATAGGCCTTGAGTTTTACTCCAGGGGTGCAGAACATGTGGTAATGGTAGAGCAGAACCGGAAGCATGCTTCATTTATTGCTGCAAATATTAATAAACTGGGTGCAGTTGGAGCAGAGGTGGTACAGGCAGATGTGAAATCATTTATTAAGAAAAAGGCCGGGATTTTTGATTTTGTATTCGCCGATCCTCCTTACGACCTGGCATGGCTTGACACAATTCCGGCACTGGTGCTTGATTCAGGGCTGATGGCCGATAATGCTCTTTTTATCCTTGAGCACCCAAAGAATTATTCATTCGGTACTCACCCTTCATTTGAAGAGCACAGACACTACGGAAGTGTAAATTTCAGTTTCTTCAGGAAATAATACTGCCCCTCCTACTCCACTATATATTCAATCTCGTCTTCAAGAGTACTGTGGCTTGAGGCAAGCACAAGCAATATGCCACTTTCTTCGCGCGACACCACTTTATGAGAAATACCTGTTTTAATATAAATTCCTTTGTTATCATCGCCAGAGAGTGAAATCATTTCTCTCTCCCTGCTCTCAACATCTTCAAGATATATTTCAAAAGTACCCTGCAGTGGTATTAAAATTTCTTCCTTTATCCTGTGGTAATGATTACCCGAAGCATTATCCCTTTCCAGGAATTTCGAGAGATAAGTGTACTTTACCCTGAAGGCCAGTGGAAATCTTTCATCGAATAAAGGCATAAACAGGCGTCCCTTTTTTGAGTCCCTCGAATTAAGACTATAGATGCTTGCAAGCCTGGTCTTTTCGACTTTAAGAGGCTTTGAATATTGATCCAGTGCATGATTCATATCCTAAATATACTATTAATTACCAATTTAAGTTAATTCTAAATAGCATGTAAAGTTACAGAACTCATCTCCAGTCTTATACAGAATCAGCTCCCTTCCTGGTATAAGTTCATTCAAAGATACACTTAAAAATCCCGGAACAAAAGTGATATATTGACGTTTCGAAGAAGGGAAACGAAAGAGGTGTTGCAGAGTTTATTCAGCAGACTTTTAAACTTAACACACAAATTCAATGGGGGCCAATCAGAGTACATCAATGTGTAATTACTGTAATAAAGAAATTACATCTATTACAATGAACCTGCAAAACAGACCGGCGTCAGCAAGATGGCAAAAGTTTGGAAAGTGCTGTGCATCATGCGATGCAGATGAAATTATTGAATTCCGCGATAGCATTAAGAACCTTAAGCTGGACCCGGGTAACAGAAGCTCCAAAACAGCAGCGCAGAGAAAAAGCCCGGATAATACGAGGCTATATGATGATGAACCAGGAATAAGCCTATCAGATAGTAAAAAGCAGCGCGATATAAGAACCGGGGAAAGAATAATTACAACAGGAAGAGTACTGGGAGCTGCAGGAGGACTTCTTTTCTTAGTATTAATCTATACCGAACATCTTATGCTGGCTGTCGCAGGATTGTTTATCCTGCTTACAGGGATTCTCCTTTGCAGAATAGGAGTATTAAGGATAGCACGTTGCAGGCGTAGTGTTCCGATAAAACCAATCAAATCCTGGTTCAGAAAAGAGATGCCATGAAAATAAACTGCATGGAAATTTTTCAGTAGACCAAGATTGCAATAAGATAAAACATTTGAAGAATCAATACTATTTCATAACTTTCAAAAAAGTATTGATACAATGTTAAATGCATAAAATCAGGTCAGAAAACAGCGGCTTTTTATTCCGGAAGCTTATATTCCTTGTTTTGTTCACTTTCTCATTGGCAGATGGCAGTGCACAGAAAATTGAAAATGTATATCCTGATATCGCGGGAGAAAAGATACACATCTATTATGATCTTCTTGACATTGAAGCTTTTGAATCAGTAAATGTTAAAGTCTTTATGTCGACTGATGGAGGTAAAACCTATGGAGAGTCATTAGTAAGTGTAACGGGAGATGTCGGGCTGGTTACAGGACCCGGGGAAAGGAAATGTATAATATGGGACGTTTTCAGGGATATTGATGAGCTTGTAAGCGTAAATGTTAAGTTCAGGGTAAGGGCCGACCCGGTTCGCTCTGAACTGATAGTGCATTCAGCAAAGAAGCCTGTTAAACTCGGGCTGAATACCAACCTGGGTAATAAGCTTGCTCTCAACTCATCTTCTTTCGGTATAAATGCTAAAGGAATAGTATATCTCAATCAGCTTGGACTGGGACTGAGAGGAGATATTTACAAAACCTTTCGAAAAGATATTAATTATTCCGAAATGAGCACTGTATATCCGGATACCGGTTACTACTGGGGGTATTCTGCAGGGGCGGTACTGGAATATGATTTTATTAAGAAAAAGAAATACTCCCTGTACCCATTCTTATATGTTGGTCAGTCAAAACTAATCTATAAATATAATACCGATTATAAAGACCAGGAATATTTCAGGTACACCGTATTTGGGAGCCTGGGCTTAGGTGCCGATATCAGGTTTTATAAATTCCTGTACCTGGGGATAGAGATAGAGTATCTTCTGTCACCCTGGATAGATCTTATTCCTTCTGAAAGCCTGGATGAAAGCCTTGACGGATTTAATATTGGTTTTGTTTTAAGATTTGTGCTAAATCCTGATTAAACAGTTATGAACTTCGATCTACTCAAGATAGTATTTATAAGCCTTCTGGCAGCCTGCTTTAATTCTAATGTTAATGGGCAGGCTGAGGGTGAGAGTGAGGCAAGAACTATTATTATCAGGAAGCCGGCAGTAGTTTTGAATGCGGTAAAAAACAATACAGACACTCTTACACTGGAAAAAACAAATATTGAAGACTGCTATCATGCTTTAATTATAGGAATTAATAATTACAATGATCCCGGCCTTCCCGATCTGGATAATCCGATCAGGGATGCCGATTCGCTCTATAAGACCTTAACCGGGAAATATTTATTTAAACCCGGGAATGTTATTCTGTTAAAAGACCCGGGCAGGGCAGATATTATTAAACAGCTTGATCGCTTAAGCAGCAGGATTACCGAGAACGACAACCTGATTATATTTTATGCCGGGCATGGATCGTGGGATATAAAGAAGGAAACAGGATTCTGGCTGCCATCAGATGCAGACAGGTCCTCCTCAGTAAACTGGCTAAGAAACAGCACAATAAAGGATTTTGTCGAGGATATTAACTCCAAACATACACTTCTTATAACTGATGCCTGCTTCGCAGGGTCTATTTTCAAATCCCGAGAAGGATTCGCGGATGCCCCGGCATCGATAAACAAGCTCTATTCCCTGCCCAGCAGGAAGGCAATGACAAGCGGCACCCTTGAGCAGGTACCTGACAGGAGTGTTTTCCTGCAGTATTTAATGAAAAGACTCAATGAAAACGACGAGAAGTATATGTCGGCCAGGACCCTGTTTAACAGTCTGAGCGAAGCAGTCTTAAACAACAGCCCCAATGTACCTCAATACGGCGTTATCCAGGGTACAGGAGACGAAGGAGGGGATTTTATTCTTATTCTGCGTTAAAACACTTTCATGTATAATCCTGGAATACAATAAACTGAATCGATATAATACCGGCATTAATAACGGCATTAATAACGTTATTAATAACGGCAATATTATAGTGAGGATACAATCAATAAATCAAAGGAGCCTGAGCCAAAGAATTATTAAGTACCTGGTTGATTATTTTATGCCTCTATATCATCATAGATTTACCGTAACCAGTCCCTTACTGCAATGGCCGGAAAAAAGAAGCAGCTTCACCAGTAGTTGAAGCAATATAAATTTCCTTCTGCCGGGGTCGGGCTATTTCATAGCCATACTGTGTAAATTAAAATCTATACTTGTTTTTTGGTATTATTTCTTTGCAAATAAAAAAAATGAGTTATTTTTGCATCGCTTAAAGCAACGGTGCGGTAGTTCAGTTTGGTTAGAATACCGGCCTGTCACGCCGGGGGTCGCGGGTTCGAGTCCCGTCCGCACCGCAAACTGAAACAGAAACCACGTGATAACGTGGTTTTTCTGTTTTATGGCAAATGTTGGAAGCTTGCTTACATAAGTGAAGACATAAAACAGAAAAATAAATGCTGCTCTTGCAGCATTTACTGTTTCAGTTTGCAGGGTAATCCACGAAGTGAAGGGTCCGCCGAACGAAGTGAGGCAATCCCGTTATTACCTGGGGCGGTTAAAGTTTTGTTTTCCCTGCTGGGTGAGCTCAGGATGAAAGCCTGCCTGCTGGAGGCAGGGGTCCGCCGAACGAAGTGAGGCAATCCCGTTATTACCTGGGGCAGTTAAAGTTTTGTTTTCCCTGCTGGGTGAGCTCAGGATGAAAGCCTGCCTGCTGGAGGCAGGGGTCCGCCGAACGAAGTGAGGCAAT
>JAZBNV010000137.1:0-106237 GCA_036350795.1 Marinilabiliaceae bacterium | reverse complement strand
AGCACTTTGTCCGAAACCAGTTTCATGTAGTCATAGAGATAATCTTCATAGCCGGATGAGTAAACAGAATCCATAAAGGGGCTTATATCGTAATTATATCTCGAAAGAAAATCTTCTTTCATACTGTCTGACCATAGCCTGTCGCATTCTACTTCCCAGCTGTCGATAAAATATGCCTGAGGCAGACTGACACGAGGCCGGGGGAAAGAATCAATAAGGCGCTTAAAGTAGGGCAGGTATTTTCCAGGGTCAAGGTGATCAACTACATAGACATTAAGCGGAAACTCCCACGACCTGCTTATTCTCTGTCGTTCTTCTGATCCAAAAACCTGGGATGCCTGTTCATAGGTAACTTTTGAGTCGCCAAAGGGCCAAAGGGTTCCCAGGGTAAGATCGCATGCAAGTTCAAGGCTGTCGCAGTATTGAATTGTGTAATTTACCCTGTCCTGCCATTCCCGGCCAAGCCATTTGTGTCTTGGTGTAAGGGCAGTGTCGAGTCCCGGGTTCATAGCATTGAGGGGGTATACCCATGCTATTTCTACACCGCCGAAACCTTTCTCCTTCAGCCAGTCAAGATTATACTTAATATCTTTTTTCTCTATTTCTGATGCAAACCACCAGTAGCGGGCCCAGGGCTTTGAATTTGTTTCCATTGGACTAATAGCGGAGCTTTCCTTCTGAATATTTTTGCATGATGAGGCAAACAGGCTTATAAGCAGGAAGATATAGATAAGATATTTCATATTTGGAATTATTTATATTCTGAAGCGGGTAAGAGTTTGATCTTAATAAAACCGAAGCCAGTCAATATCAAAAAGACCGGCTCCTTCGCCGTATGACTGAATCCACAGTGAGTGAATACCGGATATTTTGTTTATCTCAAGCTCCAGTACTTCCCATTTATTATCAGTAGAATCAAGTTCAAGATCCAGAAGCCTTTTCGACCAGGGTTTGCCTGCCGATAAAACAAGTCTTGATTTCTTATTAACTTTAATTCTTAGAGAAATTTTTGTGGCTTCCTTCCCGAAATCCAGGTATTTGAATATAGCTGCGTCATTATTATGGAAGGATTCAAGGATTTCATTTGACCCGCCTTCTGCAACTATTCTAACATTACCATGAAGCAGGCAGGCTCTGGCAGCATCGATTTCCGAAAAGGCATTAAGTGGTGGTCCGGCGCCCTGCGAAGTCATTTCCACCTCCGGGATAAGTCCGTTTTTGTCGAAGAAAATTTTCTCAACACAGGTTTTTCTCATTTTATTGCATCCATGACTTGACCTGTGGTAGAAAACATACCATTGCTTATTAAATTCAGCAATCGATCCGTGGTTGTTCCAGTTTCCGGGATTACAGCCTGCGTTGTCAATAATAACTCCCTGGTAGCTATAGGGACCCCAAACATTCTTACTGGTAGCATAGCCTATACAGGTGGGCCTTTCTTCGCGACTGATATCGGCATACACTATATAATATATGCCATTTCGTTTTGTCATATATGCTCCCTCGTGGAAATAATGCTTATCTTCTGTAAGGACGCTATCCCTTACAGATGATAAATCAAGCTCCGTCATATTTTCTCTCAGCTTTGCAAGTTTAAGAGTGAACTGTCCCCATAAATAATAGGCCGAACCATCATCATCAACAAATACTGCAGGGTCAATCTGCTTATGGGCCCCGGTATTAATTTCCCTGCCTCCCGTAAAGGGCCCCAGTGGATTATCTGCAACTGCAAGTCCTTCTGCCTGCCTGCCGGGCTGGCAGTAAAAGAGATAGTATTGTCCCCCGCTTTTCATACAATCGGGAGCAAAGAGGAGATTGTCATTATATCTGACTTCATCGTTCTCACCTTTCGAGGCAAATACTCTCTCTGCAATACTCCATTTTACAAGGTCAGAAGTATACATAATATCATGATGCCATGAGCAATAATAGTCACAATCCTGGTCAGTAGACCCATATATGTACAGCATATTGTCCCATACCCTGGCAGATGGGTCGGCAATATATACTCCTGGTGGACAAACAGGATTTTGCCCCCTGGTGCTGGCAGAGATAATAAGAAAAAATGCAAGGGGAATAATTAATGTTTGATGGCTTCTTTCTTTTCCCTTCTTTCTCTTTTTCATCACTTCAGTTATGTAATCAGTTAATAATGATTTCGTCGCAGAATATCCATGCCGGGAGACCAGATGCATTGTGCCACCCAGGGGCATGTTTAATGTTCTGTGCATATAATTTTATATACCGGGCTGTTAATGCTTTAAACTCAAAATTATAATATTCAATATCATTAATCTTACTGTCGGGGCCCAGGGGTGCTGATGTTAACTTCAGGTCAATATTATTAAACAGCACGTTATCAGTCGAATACGAGACTTTAACTAAAGCAGGGAAAAACACAATATGATTTGTTACCTGCAGGAAGGCAGTATTAAGAGAGCTTATCTTCATTTCCTTACCGAGGTCGGTCACTACTTCCATATCATTTCCCTCGAAACCCAGCCAGCCGGAATAGAAATTATTTCCTCCGAGTGCACCGTCAGTAAGGGTCGTGGGATCTTCTCCCGCATACTTATGAGGCCTGGAAAGCAGAACAACATCAGCACCTGAAGCTTTATTTGCCAGGGCGCTTCTTTCCAGTGCAATATTATACGAGGAGATATATTCATCTACAGTATACCTCATTTCATTCATTGCAGTGATGTTGTTTTCCCTGCAGATACGTTCAAATTTCATCAACCTGCTTTTTGCAGAGGAATCAGGCTTATAAATCCCCATTCCCTTCTTTGATGCTTCAAGTATGGCGTAATCAATACTTAAGCCTGCTCTCTCTATCCTGGGTATCAGCTCCCTGTTATCAATAAGGGTTTCATAAGCCCTGGTAAAAAGGCTGTCATATTTTTTCAGAAGCTCTGCCGACAAAAAGCTGTTGAAGCCCTGTGAGGGATCTCCGTACAGAAACAGAAAAAAATCCTTGTCCTTTGCCAGTTCACCATGTATCGCATCAATGTATTCTTTAACATAGCTGCCTGCACTGCCATAATATGCATTACAGAATTCGGTGATAACATTATCAGCATCCAGGTCGGGGTTCCATAGCAACTCAGCCATCAGGTAAGATCTTAACTCGAATAGTTCGCTGGGATTATTGCTGTGTTGTTCGAATACCCATTTTGCGTTATTGTCCCTGAAGAACCTGATGTTGGGACCAAGAGTACGTATATTGGGGAAAGGGGCAAGGAAGTTGGTAAACTGGGTTGTGTAGTCCCAGATCCTGATATTATCGCTTAGTTCCTTCCATCCCCTGAGATCAGCTGCAAAATCGGAGCATCCGTCTTCAATTGCTTTGCTGCGATCGCATTCTATCGAGCACAGTGTGACCAGTACATTTTCCTCCGGCCGGGTGATACATGGCTTCCTGGTATACTGGTATGCAAGTGTTGAGATTGTTTTACCAGGAAACTGACGCGCTATTTCGTTAACGAAACGAATCATTGTTCCACTGCTGGAGCCTTCTTCTTTATCTATGGCAGCGCATTCATCGCACTGGCAGTATAATGTATTGTCGTCCTGGCTTACAGAAATAATACCAGAGCCGGGATTGCGATCAAAATGTGCCTTAACAGAATCGCTTACTATTTTCAGAACATCAGGATTTGACAGACATAGCTGGGTGGTCAGGCGCCTGCCATTTCTCAGCGAATAATATTCAGGATGATCGTTATAAAATACAGCGGCGGGCATAAAGCGGTGGAAAGTATGAACTCTTGCTTCAGGCACATAAGCGGGGAAGGCCTCGGTGCTTACTTTTCTTTTATTTGCAAAGTCATGATTATCATAGAAGAGTCTCGAATGAACGGTTCTTGTTTCAATAGCGGGGGTATAATTATAGGCCAGGTCTTTTTCCAGCTTAATTGCCCTTTTAAGGGGAATTATTTCAGTATCGGGAGCAAGAAACTTACAGCCCAGTTGATTTTCAAGGAAAGTATAAACGGAATATAGAGAACTTAATGGACTTCCTCCCCCTATCAGGAGGTTGCCGCCCTCTACCCTGTAAAATATATTGTGCCTGCTGTAAGAATCTCCTTCGGGATATGCACCCAGTAGTATTTTGGCTCTGCCAGGGTTTTCTGAATTTATGGTAACCAGCGGAATATTTACGCCTGAGATTATTTCCAGGTATTTCTGAAGTTCCTCTGCTGCATGAATAATCATCGAATCAGGATCGTTGGCTATCAGTATCTCATATGAACTGTTAGAGTTTCTCACAAGCGAAATATCTCCGCCACAGGAACTTAGAAAAAGTACTGCTGCAATAAGTGGAATTAGGAATCTTGACATAGCGATTATGTTATTTAGCTTAAAGTTAGGAATAAGTTTATTTGATTTAAAAAGTTTAAGGATTTAAGAAGGGCGAAATAATAATCTCACACGTCCCATGCTTTGTCTGCCGTAGTAATCTTGTTGATCAGGAGATCAACAACAAGGAAAATGGGCTCCACTCTACAGGATCCCCGGAATAAGTGCCTTCCTTTCTTTCGGGTAGTCAGGAAAAGTATCCCTGTACCACCTGTGGTGATGGACAGCCCTGGGTAAAAGGTTCACTGCGGTCCAGATTGCAAACGATAAACCTGGTAGCGACCAGGTCATAAGGGCAAAGCCGGTCCACTCAATTATTTCACCCAAAAAGTTTGGGCAGGAAATGTATTTAAAAACAGGATGAGATGGAATATAATAACCGCCCTGTTTACCTTTTCTTAAACTTATAAGATGATTATCTGCCACCTGGTTCAGTAAAAAGCCACCGGCAAATAATATTATTCCTGCAATAAGTGCAGAAACAGTTCCACTGCCAGCTGCCCCCTGTTCCAGGCCCCCCGCCAGGTGTCCCAGCCAGTATCCGTTTACAAAGCCATTAACAAGGTTAAAGAATGTTGCCAGCAGAACAATCAGCAGCGGGATTTCCTTGCCCCTTGTTCTTGTTCGCAGGGGGTAGACAAATATCCTGTTTGTATAGTGTAATATCCATACTCCGAAGAAAAGCCAGAGTTTTCCGTAGAGGCTGCCGGTGAGGGCAAGGCTTGCAAAAAGGATAAGAGATGGTAATTCCATAAGTATCCATCCTGCCCTGTTATTCACCAGGGGTCCCCATTTATTACTGGTATGCCGTCCATAAGGAGCCTTTACCTTCAGTAATAAGGGGAAAAGTATAACAGCAAGTGCTATCCATGCAAGTACAAGCTGCTTGAAAAGGCTTTCATTCATGGTTTTTATAATCCGGGTTTATTTCAGGAAAGAGGGCACCTGTCTTGCTTTGTAAATCCCTTAACATGCCCAGGAGTTTATCTCTGATCTCAGGCTCCTTATCTGCAAGGTTTTCATGTTCTCCGATATCAGTGCTGAGATTGTACAACTCTGTTTTTTCATAGTCATAAAATTCCACAAGTTTCCAGTCTCCCATCCTGATTGCAGCCCCCGGTGTCCAGGTGCTTCCGTGGTAGTGTGGATAATGCCAGAAAATGGCATCTCTTATAATCTTACTCCCTCTTAATTCCGGAACAAGGCTTAGTCCGTCAGCATGCTGTTCCGGCATTGGTTTCAGTCCGGCCAGTTCCAGAATGGTGGGATAGAAGTCGGTACTTATTACGGGACTGTCTGTTTTGCCCTGTTTAATCCCCGGGCCCACAATTATAAGGGGAACTCTTATTCCTCCTTCATAGCACCATCCTTTTCCGGCTCTCAGGGGTTTTACTGAGGTGGGAGGAAATGCATTCTTCCATAGAGTTGACAGCCCACCATTATCCGAGGTAAATATCAGGTATGTGTTTTTATCAAGTCCTTTATTAACCAGTGAATTCATTATTCTTCCCACATTTTTATCCATTGCGGCAATCATTGAAGCATAGTCGGGTCTAAGCTGCTCTGTCATTGTACTTCCTTCATGTTCGTTTACCAGGGTTTTTCCTTGTATACCAAGTTTCTCAACTTTGGTATTATAATAATCTATATACTCAAGATTGGCCTGTATGGGAGTATGCACAGTATAAAAAGACAGGAACGCAAGGAAGGGTTTTTCTCCTGCTGATTCGATAAAGTTAATGGTCTCAGATGTGAGCCGGTCAGTAAGGTATTCTCCTTCAGGGCCATCTTCCAGCATGGGGTTTTTATAGGGACTGTAATATCCGCCCGGGGGAGAGCCCCTGTGGTGTCCCCCGATATTTATATCAAAGCCTTGACTTTCAGGGTAAAAACTGCTGTCACCTAAGTGCCATTTACCGGCAAAGAAGGTTGAGTAGCCGTTAGACTTAAGGGCTTCGGCAACAGTAAATTCTTCGAGAGCTAAGTGGTGCAGGTCACCTGGTCCGAGCAACTTCCTGTTACCAGGATCATCTCCGGGAATCCAGTCGGTAATATTGAGCCTGGAAGGGTATTTCCCGGTCATAATGCTTGCACGTGTTGGAGAGCACACCGGGCAGGAAGCATAAGCGTCGGTAAAAAGGATACCCTCCGAAGCCAGGGCGTCGAGTGAAGGGGTTTCATAGAAACTGCTGCCATAGCATGAAAGGTCTGTCCATCCGAGGTCGTCGACGAGGATAAATACAAAATTTGGTTTCTCTTTTGTATTGCTGCAGCCCGAAACAATAATCGACAGGAGCAGAAGCGAAATAAAAACCTGTTTCATAAAAAATCATTATTGTACTTCAGAATGCCTGAAGCAGGTTATAATATGGTCGTTTACCATTCCGGTAGCCTGCATATGGGCATAAATAACGGTTGAACCCACAAATTTAAACCCTCGTTTTTTCAAATCCCTGCTTATAGTATCTGATAATGCTGTTTTAGCAGGTATTTCATCTATACTTTTAAAGTTGTTGATAATGGTCCTGCCACCGGTGAAAGCCCATATATAATTACTGAAGGAAGAAAATTCATCCCTGATCCTGATAAAGGCAGCGGCATTTGAGATTGTAGCATTTATTTTTAGCCTGTTGCGCACAATACCGGCATCCATCATCAGGGATTGTATTTTTGCGTCTTTATAGGAGGCTATCTTATAGAAATCAAAATTATCAAAAGCTTCTATGAAATTCTCTCTTTTCCTGAGTATGGTAATCCAGCTTAAACCGGCCTGGAAGGTCTCCAGGGTAAGGAATTCAAAGAGTTTATTATCATCATATACAGGCACGCCCCATTCAGTGTCGTGGTACTGGATATACAGGGGATCTGTTCCGGCCCATTCGCACCTTGTCATATTATTGTTCTCCCATCAGGTTTATAGATGAAACATAAAAGTCCTTATCCACGACCAGGTTGCAGGGTTTAGTATCTTCCATGATGTTCCATCCGCGTGGTTTAAAACTGAGCCATGTTTCTTTTCCGTCGAGATAAACCTTTACCGGCATATTATATCCTCTTACAGTATTGCCCCACCTGTAAACAAGTCTTCCATCAAGAAAACGATACTCAAGGCTTGGGATACGGGTATCCCTTAGAAACTGGTCAAAAACAGGCTGAAGGTCGAAGTCAGTTCTGTCATCCATATATTTTTCGATCTGTTCTGTTGTAACTGTCTGATGCCAGAATTCTTTGTTTAATCCACGAAGAATATTTCTCCAGTTTTCGTCATTGTTTACAATTTGCCTGATCATATGAAGCATGGTTGCACCTTTCTGGTACATATCTCCTGATCCAGAAGAATTAACGTTATATATACCTATTATCGGCCTGTCGTTTACAATATTACTCCTTACACCCCTGAGGTATTCAAAGCCTGCTTCCTTACCGTACCAGTACTCTGTAAAGAGGCCCTCGGAGTATGCTATAAAGCTCTCGTGTATCCACATATCGGCAATATCCTTATAAGTAATATTGTTTGCGAACCATTCATGACCTGATTCATGCACAAGTATAAAGTCAAATTTATCACCCCATCCGGTCTGGCTTACATCGCGTCCGCCATAGCCATTCCTGAAGCCATTGCCGTAAGTGACCGAGCTCTGGTGTTCCATCCCGGGGTAGGGTGTTTCAACAAGCTTATAGGAGTCCTCATAAAAGGGATAGGGCCCAAACCAGTGCTCAAAAGCTTCCATCATCATTGGTGCCTGTTTGAAGTGTTCTTTTGCTTTATCGAGGTTATAGCTTAGAACATAGTAATCCATATCAAGGGGGCCGGATTCGCCCTGGTAGACTTCTGAGAAGTTTGCATAGTCTCCTACATTGATGTTAACCCCGTAGTTATTGATAGGATTACTTACGTACCAGCTCCATGTTTTGGTCCCGTCGCTGTTTTCCTTTATTGATGTAAGCCTGCCGTTCGAAACATTCATCAGCTTACCTGGTGTGCTTACGGAAATTCTCATGCTGTCAGGTTCGTCATACATATGATCCTTGCAGGGCCACCAGACACTTGCTCCGCCACCCTGGCAGGTGCTTGCATAGAATGGATTGCCGTTCTTATCATACTGCCAGGTAATGCCATGATCCCAGGGAGGGCGGCGACTGACTTTAGGCCTTCCTCCATAGCTTACTATAATTTCTTCTGAATTTCCGGGTTGCTGGTCCTTAAGGAGTTCAACAAACCATACATTCCCGTCGTTTTTGTACTTCAGTTTCTGGCCATCCTGTTTAACTGAAGAAATAAGAAGGGGGGGCTGCAGGTCGATCTGCATTATATTATGTTCTTCAAGCACTGTATAACGAATTAAAACCTGTCCTGAGATGGAACTGTCTGCCGGGTTGGTATTAATATCAAGATGGTAAAAAGTAAGATCCCACCATTCTCTTTCAGGTGTTATTGAGCCTCTGAGTGTGTCCTGACGTGTGAAAGCCTGGGATCTGAACTGTGAGTATCCTGCAAGGGATAAAAACAAAAATGCTGCAAAAAAGATTTTTTTATATTTCATTTTATAGCCGGTTTCAATAATACTGTAAACTTACATAATTGTGTTCAAAAAAGAGGCTGTCTCAAAAGGGCGCAATCTTTGTCATTTCGAGCTAATGCGAGAAATCAGGGCTTTGATTATCAAATGATTAGATCCCTCGATTAACTCGGGATGACAAGAATATTATACTTTTGAGACAGCCTCTTTTTCTAAAATCTATTAATCTAAGATCTTCTAATCTACTCCCTTATAAACCCTTACCCAGTCGACTTCCATTGATGAGGAACCGCTGATTGCTGTTTCCAGTCCACCGGTAAATACTATGTACAGGGGTTCATCAGGCAAATTCCCGGTCTGTGTATAGAAAGGCACATCATTTATTTTCCAGACCATTTTATTTGGAGACCATTCGAGTGAATAAATAAAGAAATCCTTGCTGTACCTGGCGCCAAGCGATGTTTTGCGATTGTCTTTTTCGCTGGTGAAAATATCGGCCCATACCTTGCCCTTTCCTGTTCTGCAGATATCCAGGTGAGGTGTAATCTTATCACCGAGAAGCCTGAAGGCATGAGACGGACCTACCGCAGTGTTAAGCTTGATTTTTGCTTTAAAAGTACCGTATTGCTGCCTGAAGCTTTTGCTTGTATTAACCAGCCCTGAGGTATAGGAAAAATCCTTAAGCCTGAAACCTCCAAGAAGAGGATTCCATACCTTGCCTTTTGCTTTTTGCGGCCTGGTACTTATCTGCAGGAGGCTGCTTCTGACTTCCGTATTTTCATTATCTGTATAGCAGTGGAGGTCTGTTTCCTGCGAATAGTGGTCTTTGAATAGTTTGTCGGCCCAGTAATGATTGGTAAGCCATTTTTTCGTGTCGAGCTTTTCGCCATCGAATTCGTCGCTGAAAGTAAGTTCCCTCTTTTTGAGTACATCAAATTTGTCTGAGTCTTTCACTTTAAGGTACCAGTTTATATCATCACTCTTTCTGAGTTTTTCATATTCCTGTTCCTGTACGTATAGTTCTGATTTCTCAAATCGTTTTTTGTCGAGCAGGTATTCTTTTCTCGACTTAAAATCTTCTGAAGACAGGTATTCTTTCAGTTCCTCAAGTCTTTCAAGTTTCTTTGATCCGTGGACTTTGTTATAGTTTGCCAGCTCTTTCCCTGTTTTAAATTTGAAATAAGTTTTAATGTCAGGGTTTGATTTCAGCTTATTAAATTCAGAAAGAAGCTTCTGGTCGTCAGAGCCCTTGAATTCTTTTGATTTTTGCTTCTGTTTAAATGCCGCAGAATCAACTGTTTTTTTCAGGTCTTCATACCTTTTGATTGTATCTGATCCGTCGAGTTCCTGGTATTTCTTCAGAAGCGGGCCTCCAAGGGTTTTAAAATAAAGCTTAATATCCCTGGCTTTCTGTAGTTTTTTGTATTCAATCTCCTTGTGATATTCCTCAGAGCTTTTAAAGCTGAGTCCTACCATCTCTTTCTTTTTGTTTTTAAATTCACCAGAATTTACAATACCGTTGAGCTCGTTATATTTCTTAAGCTCTTCTGAATCGGTAAAAGCCTGTAGTTTCTCAAATTCATTTATCAGGTCGGTTTCGGCCTGTTCAATTTTGCTTGTTGCAGGGATAAATCCCAGGCTTAATTTCAGGTTTGCCATGCTAAACTTCTTTTTATTCTCTGTTAAAGATATGTAATAATGATAAAAGAAAAAAGTAAAATGATAAAAGTACAGGTTTTGAAGCAAAAAGAGTTAAATGAACGATTGGTCAGTAATAATATTAAAGCAATCTTTATTAACGGGAAACAGCCTTGAATCCGTAAAGGGAACCTGAAAATAGGAAGGAGTTATACAAAAAAATGTGTTTTATAAAGCTCAGTTAAACAGCAGCATACACTCTTTCTGGTAAAATAATTTGCAAAAAACTTGACATGGGGTTATAAATTGTTTTATATTTGACCAACCGTTCATTCAAACTAACGGTATTTATTTTATCAGCAAAATGACTGAACGTTTAATCAAAAAGCCATGTCACCAAGAACGAGTCACCAGTTTCAGGAAATAAGAAAGGGGAAACGCTCTCTTATTATGAACGTAGCATTAGAGCTTTTTGCCGGGGAAGGTTACCACAGTGCATCCATAAGTAAGATTGCATCAAGGGCAGGGATATCGAAAGGTTTAATGTATAATTATTTCAGTTCGAAGGAAGATCTGCTTAATAGTATAATACAGGATGGCCTGGATCAGCTTAAAATAATGCTTGATCCAAACCGCGATGGCATTATAACACGAGGCGAAATGGAATCTTTTATAGTACTGATGTTTGATGCAATGAAAGCAAATAAGAAATTCTGGACCCTGTATTTTTCACTTATGCTGCAGCCTCCTGTAATAGGGCTTGTGCGAAGCCGGATTGATGAAATGGTAAAAGTATATATAGCTATGCTGACCAGGTATTTCGAGTCGCTGGGCCATGAAGACCCTGGTACCGATGCTTATATTTTTGGGTCGCTGATGGACGGTATTGGCTTTAACTTTATTGCCAACCCGGATTCTTTCCCCTACGACAGGATTAAAAAGAGACTTATACAATTATACTGCTCATAAAATACTGCTTATGAAACGAAAATTATCTGCAACATTGTTTTACTTCCTTTTCCTTGCTCCCTGCTCCCTGCCTGTCAGCGGACAGGATGCAACTGAGATAGTACGTAAGGCCAATGAGAAATTCAACGGAGAAGAATCAAGTGTCGGAATTATGTCAATGACTATTGTACGGCCAACATGGGAGCGGACCATTACTTTTAAGAACTGGACAAAAGGTACTGAGAATGCATTAACCCTGATTACTGCACCTGCCAGGGACAAGGGACAGACCTTTCTGAAAAGAGGAACGGAAATGTGGACCTGGACACCCTCAATCAGCAGGCTGACCAAATTGCCTCCTTCGATGATGTCGCAGGGCTGGATGGGATCTGATTATACAAATGATGATATACTTAAGGAATCTTCGGTAGTAAACGATTATACTCATGAAATACTGGGACAGGAAGAAACAGATGGCAGGCTGTGCTATAAGATTAAGCTTACGGCAAAGGAAGATGCTGCCGTAATCTGGGGTCACCAGATCAGGTGGATAGATACCAGAGATTACCTTTTCTTAAAGTCTGAGCTATACGACGAGGATGGATACTTAATCAGAACTGAAATTGCAGGAGATATTAAGATTATGGACGGGAGGCTGATTCCGACCAGGATTGAGCTTATTCCGGCAGAGGAGGAAGGGCAAAAAACAATAGTTGTATTCGAGGAGATTGAGTTTAACAGGGAAATAAGTGATAGTTTCTTTTCTCAACAAAACATGAGGAGAGTCAGGTAACAAAAAGAAAGTTAAGATGAAAAATTATAAACTGGCATGGCGAAACCTGTGGAGAAATCGCCGGAGGACAATGATAACAGCCGGTTCAATATTCCTGGCCGTATTTTTTGCCCTCTTAATGCGATCGGTACAACTTGGTACCTACGGGCATTTGTTCGGCAATATTATTGAATCCTATTCAGGTTACATACAGATCCAGAGCGAAGATTTTTTTGAAGACCAGGTAGTTGATAATTCTTTCGCCGGAAGCCCGGAACTTGAAAGATTATTACTTGAGGATGAAAATGTGAAGGGCATTATTCCACGTTTTGAATCATTTGCGCTTGCCAGCAGCGGTTCCAGTACAAGGGGTGTGCTTGTTATGGGAATAGACCCGGAGAGGGAATCTGCTCTATCGAATGTTGAGGCTAAGCTGGTGAAGTATATATTGAGTGATAAGGTTCTTGGGGAACTGGAAAATGAGAATTTACCTGAGAACATTATGAAAAACATCAGGCTCTTCAGGGCTAAGGCTTATTCTTCGGAATCCAGGATTGAACTCGACCTGGGTCTGAACGATAAGGAGGCCGAAGAAATACTTCCTCATATTACCAGGCTGGCCAGTGTGCAAAGCAGCTATCTGAAAACCGGGAAACCCGGGGCTCTTGTAGGAGGAGCACTGGCAAAATACCTTGGCTTATCCAGGGGCGATACTATTGTTCTGCTGGGCCAGGGTTACCATGGTTCAACAGCAGCAGGTAAATATGTTATTGAAGGTATTGTGAGTCTGCCAGCTCCTGAACTCGAAGCCAGGCTTGTTTATCTGCCTCTTGATATATGTCAGGATCTTTATGCTGCCGGGGGCATGCTTACCTCCATTGCACTTGAGGTAAAAAATACTGATGACAGGGATATTGATCGCACGATTGCCAGGCTTGAAACATCTCTGGATGAATCATACAGGATTCTTGGCTGGAGAGAGCTAAACCAGGCAGTAGTGCAGCAAATGGAGGCTGATAATGCAGGCGGGATGATAATGATAGTAATACTCTACCTGGTAATTGCCTTTGGTGTGTTTGGTACTGTTCTTATGATGACTGCTGAAAGAAGAAGAGAATTTGGAGTTGTTGTAGCTATCGGGATGCAAAAATCAAAACTTGCAGCAGTGATGATTTATGAAATGCTTTACATGGGTATAATAGGCATACTGATGGGTGTGCTCGCTGCTACTCCGATAATAATCTACCTCTATTATCATCCTGTGGCCTTTTCCGGTGAAATTGCAAAGATGATGGAAGACTATGGTTTTGAAGCATTGTTCAAATCAAAATGGATTGATACTTATTACCTGTGGCAATCCCTGATAGTGGGAATAATTGTCATGGTATCGGTGATATATCCTGTAAGAAAGATACTGAAGTTGAAGGAAATTAATGCAATAAGATCTTAAAATTACTATAATGATTACAAAAACAGCATGGAAGAATATCTGGCGAAACAGGGTGCGAAGCATTGTGGTAATTGCTTCGGTAACTATAGGAATATTCTCAGGTGTATTTGCTATTGGTGTAATGGAGGGAATGATGGGGCAGCGGGTCGACCAGGCTCTTGACAATGAAGTTTCGCATATTCAGATTACACATCCTGATTTCAGGGCCAATAATGATTTGGAATACTATATCCCTGATGCAAAAGCTACTGCAGAGAAAATATCCGCGATAGAAGGGGTTGAGGCTCTTTGTTCAAGACTGGTAATTAACGGAATGGCAAACAGTGCCTCGCAAAGCCAGGGAGTACAGATTAACGGGATAGAACCTGAGCAGGAGATGAGGGTATTTAAGTTATATAATGAAATATACCCTGGTTCAGGCGAATATTTTAGCGATGATAAAACTGAGGGATATGCTTTTATAGGAGTAGACCTGGCAAAGTCTCTTAATATTATTCGCTTTATTATTTCGGACGAAGTACTTGAAAAACTTGCCGGGGATGATATCCCGGAAGAGATATGCGGTAAAATAGAAGAGTTTAAAAACACCAGGTTCAGGAATGAAAAGATTTTCAAAAAACAGCTCAAAAAAGCACTTGGAGAACAGGATTTTGCCAGGTACGGAAATACTATAAGGGAGGAAGCTCAGTCCTTCAGTGCCAGAGCCAGACTCACGCTAAGCTTTATTGATAAGGATAATTACCAGACGGGTGGCAGGTTCAGGATTGTTGGCCTTTATGATATTCCAAACAGTATGTATGAAAAAATGCAGGTATTTGTAATGGCAGATGAGCTAAGAAAGCTAAGTGGCTTAGCTGATGATATAGCCCATCAGCAAATTGTCAGGATATCTGATATGGACGACAGCAGGGAGCTTGCACAAAAAATCAGTGCTATGTTTCCGGGGGCAGAAGTGCTTAGCTGGCAAAAACTTCAGCCCGACCTTGCAATGATGTCTGAGATGACAATGGCAATGTATGGTTTCTTTATGGCAATTGTGCTGGCAGCTCTTGCTTTTGGCATAGTGAATACAATGCTGATGGTAGTGCTTGAAAGAACAAAAGAACTTGGTATGCTTACTGCTATAGGAATGAACAAAAGGAAAGTATTCAGGATGATTATGACAGAGTCGGTGTTTCTTTCTCTTACCGGGGGTGTTGCGGGAATGATAATAAGTATAATACTGATAGCAATAACAGGCTCCAGCGGCCTAACCGTTGCCGGAATGGAGGAAGGATTTGAGGGTATGGGCTTTTCTGTAAATATCTATCCTTCAATTGGGGCAGACATGCTGGTAATGGTTACGATATTAATTATACTGACAGGGGTGCTTGCCTCTGTTTATCCGGCCTTAAAGGCCCTCAGGCTTGATCCTGCAGAAGCACTAAGAACAGAATAATCTATCAAATAATTATAAAGTATAAAAAGATGAAAGTACTTGAGTTAAAAAACGTTCATAAGATATATAATGAGTCGGAAGTAAAGGTTCATGCTGTTAATACAGTAAATATTGATTTTGAAGAAGGAGAATTTGCAGCTATTGTTGGTCCTTCCGGATCTGGCAAAACAACATTGCTGAATATGATTGGAGGACTTGATAATCCCTCCGAAGGATTAATTCTTGTTGACGGGAAAGACCTTTCAAAGTTTAAGTCGTCAGAGCTAATTGATTTCAGGATGAGGAATATTGGTTTTGTCTTCCAGTCATACAATCTTATACCTGTTCTGACAGCCAGGGAAAATGTCGAGTTTATAATGAACCTGCAGAAATGGCCCAGGGCCGACCGTGAAAAGAGGACAATGGAATTACTGGAGGCTGTAGGCCTTGGCGACAGGGCAGATAGCAGACCATCGAAACTGTCGGGAGGTCAGCAACAAAGAGTTGCCGTAGCCAGGGCCCTGGCCTCAAAGCCAAAATTTATACTCGCCGATGAACCTACAGCTAACCTTGATTCAAAATCTACTTCAACTTTACTCGATATAATGGAAAAGCTGAACAGGGAAGAGAATATTACATTTATTTTTTCTACTCACGATGCCAGGGTTATGAAAAAGGCCAGGAGGGTTATTACACTTGAAGATGGCAGGGTTGTGTCGGATAAAACTCATTGAGATGCATAAATCGGAGCTTCTTTTAATAATTATCTTAACTATAGCAATTAATCTATCGCTTAAAGCCCAGGATAAAGGGCAGGTATTCAGTGCCGGCGGCTATTTAAGCTCCCTGCAAAGCCTGATGTTTGAAGATATGGATGATGAATGGATTAGCGATAATCTTATTCATAACAGGCTTAATTTCAGGGTATACGCCGGACCAAAAATTACGCTGGGTCTGGAACTAAGAAACAGGATTTTTACAGGCGATATGCTTAATACCTATCCTGATTATGCCTCGATGGTGGATAGCGACCGGGGCTGGATGGATTTAAGCTGGAATAATATTGAGAGAAACTCTCTTATCTTTAATACTGCAATAGACCGCCTGTGGCTGGATTTTACGGGGAATAAATTCCAGTTAAGAATAGGGAGGCAACGAATAAACTGGGGACAAACCTTTGTATGGAACCCCAACGATGTTTTTAATGCTTATTCATATTTTGATTTTGACTATGTTGAACGACCCGGCAGTGATGCCCTGAGGTTGCAGATATATCCTTCATACTCGTCAACCATCGAGCTTGTTGCTAAAATAGACAATGATGAAAAGATTACAGCTGCAGGATTGTACCGCTTAAATGCCCTGGGCTATGACCTGCAATTTCTTGCCGGCTATGTGTCGGGCTCTGACTGGGTATTGGGTACAGGATGGTCAGGAGCGCTTGGGAGTACTTCGTTCAGAGGTGAATTAAGCTGGTTTCAGCCAGACGAAAATTTCAGCGACACCAGTGGCACCGGCCTGTTTACCATAGGCCTCGACAGATCATTTTCGGGTAACGGCAGTATACAATTGCAGGCTATGTACTGTAACAATCCGAAAGAGTTTAACGATTTTGATTCTTTCTATTCGGGGAATCTTTCTGCCAGGGACCTTGCATTTTCAGAGCTTTCTCTTTTTGTTTCCATAAGCACTCCTGTTACACCTTTGTTTAATGCCGGTGGGTCGTTTATATATTATCCTGGTCTGGATGGATATTTTGCGGGACCTTCAATTGATGCTTCCCTGGCTGAGAATATGGACCTGTCGTTTTTATGGCAGCATTTCAAGGCCGATCTTCTGAACGAGGAAATGAGAATTAACCTGGTCTTTTTGAGGTATAAGTATAGTTTCTGATTTTTTTCTACTTTTAGCGCGGAATATATTTTTTGAATATGGCGCTTGTACATGAGTTTGAACAAAGCGGAAACTGGCTTTTTAGAAGAAGGGGATGGTTACCCGTACTCTTTTTACTGCCTGCCCTGATGCACCTGTGGCTGGCAGGCCCGGATATCTTACATTATCAGCCCGGAAAGGAATTTATTTACCTGGGAGTGGGTTTGCTGGGCCTGTTGATAAGGGCTGTAACAATTGGAAGAACACCCCGTGGAACTTCAGGAAGGAATATAAACAGGCAAAAGGCAGCCGAACTAAACACCAGTGGCATATATTCAGTAGTTCGTCATCCTCTTTATTTAGGTAATTATTTTATGTGGATTGCACCTGTCTTCATGCTTAATTCAGCCTGGTTTTTTATTATCTTCTCCCTGGTATACTGGATTTATTACGAGAGGATTATGTTTGCCGAAGAACAATTCTTAAGAAATAAGTTTGTGGAGCAGTACGATTTATGGTCAGCAAAGACCAATGCATTTCTGCCTTCATTTAAAAACTATAGGAAATCAGACCTGGAGTTTTCTTTCAGAAATGTTCTGAAAAGAGAATACCATGGCCTGACAAACATGATAATAATCTTTGCATTCGTGGATTTAGCAAGGCATTATTTTACAGATGAGTCTGTCAGTCTCAGTCCGCTCTGGCTATGGTCGCTAATAGCAGCTGCCTGTATATGGATAACTATCCGGGTCCTGGTAAAAACGACTGATCTTCTTACCGTGAGTGGAAGATAATATCAGTCGCGACTTACCCCCAGGAAAATCATAACATAATAGAGCAGTGCAGCAAGCGAGCCTAAAGCTGCAACAAAATAGGTATAGGCTGCCCATCTCAGTGCATCTTCAGCTTTTTCGTGCGTAGCGATGCTTGTTATGCCTGCTCCCGATAGCCATGCCAGTGCTCTTTTGCTGGCATTTACCTCAACCGGAAGGGTAATTATTGTAAAAAAGGTTGTAATTGCGAACAGGGCTATACCGGCCAGTAATATTTCCGGCCTCGACTGCACAAGTATAATTCCCAGCAGAAGGATCCATTGTACATATCTTGATGCAAAGCTTGCTGCCGGAACAAGCTTTGACCTTAAACCCAGCCAGCTGTATGCCCTGGCATGTTGAATTGCATGCCCGCATTCATGTGCCGCAACTGCAGCTGATGCTATACTGGTGCCGTGGTAAACTTCATGACTCAGGTTAATTGTTTTATTTACCGGGTTGTAATGATCGCTTAGCTGGCCCTTTACACTTCCGATTTTCACACCACTTATATTATTGTCCCTGAGCATTTTTTCAACGATCTCCTTCCCGGACATTCCATTCCCTACAGGAATTTTTGAGTATTTCCTGAAACGTACCTTCATCTGGTGGCTTACCAGCCAGCTCAGAATCATAAATGCTATAAATATTATCCAGATTGTCATTTTACTGTCCTTTATAATTTCCCTGATAAATTCAAAATTGATGCCATTTTGAAAACAGGGCAATAAAATGCCAGTCTGTCAGTAAAGAGGGGTACTCTAAATTGTAAAATGGTGAGATTTGGAGAGCTGAAGGTGCTTGCTTATTGCATCAATCAGGTCGTTTACCCTGATAGGTTTTGAAATATGGGCTACACATCCTGCGTCAAGGGCTTCTTCCTTATCTCCCGACATAGCATAGGCAGTTTGTGCTATTACCGGGACCTCGGGCCTGAGCTCCTTGATTTTTCTTGTAATAGCATAACCATCCATGTCGGGTATCCTGATATCCATAAGGACCAGGTCAATTTTTTCAAGCTTTTCAGCTATTGTAATTGCATCCTGGCCCGTCTGTGCCCATAGCACAGTTGCCCCCGACTCGGTCAGGAGTTTTTCGAGGTAGAGGTAGTTCGATTCTACGTCTTCAACAATAAGGATATTCCTGCCAGAGAGATCCAGCCCAAAGCCTTCACGTTTTTCGTTTATCGCTTTGAGGGGGAGATTAAAGTAGAAAGTTGATCCGCTGTTTCTTACCGAATCAACCCTTACCCGGCCACCAAGAAGCCTGGCAATTTCGCTTACAATAGATAAACCGAGGCCCAGTCCACCCCTTGTTCTTGTTGCAGACGCATCTACCTGGGTAAACTTATTAAAGATATCTGCCTGCCTGCCTGGAGGAATTCCAATACCCGTATCGGCAACAAAGAATTCAATCTCGTTTTTCCTTACACTGTAGCCATATCTTATCGAACCTTTATCAGTATATCTTACAGCATTGGTGAGAAGGTTTGAAAGCAGCTGTTTAAGCCTCTGCCTGTCACTTTTTATTTTTAGTTGCTCATTACGCCTGTCGGGCTGGTAATAAGTAAGAATTTCTTTCTTATTCTCAAGCTGAATAAGGCTGTTTATGGTTATTTCCAGTTCGTCAAAAAGATCCTTAAGTGCAAACTCTTCTGTTTTCAGGATTGTTGACCTGGTTTCGAGCAGGGAAATATCAAAAATTGATTCAATAATACTAAGCAGTTTTTTACCATTGTCAGAAACATACTTATTCATTTCCTTAATATTCTGTATATTATCTTCGTCATTAATAAGGTTGCTGAAACCTATAACAGCATTAAGAGGTGTTCTTAGCTCATGAGACATTGTTTCCAGGAAGGATGTTTTAAGTCTGTCGCTTTCTTCTGCTTTTTCTTTTGCCTTTATAAGGTTACTTTCATATTCTTTTTGAGATGAAGTGTCTTTAATCAGCATCTGCAGGCCCGTTATTTTATTGTTATGAATAATCGGAGCAATATGAGCTGTTGCCGTGCACTCTTTTCCTTCCGGGTCGAGCCATTCCAGTTCAACAACATGGGTTTCTCTTTTTAAAATCAGTTCTGTAAACAGCTTCAGGTATTTTGGAAGATTCTTAGGTTTCAGAAGCCCAAGTTTTGCAAAGTGCTTATTTAAAATCTCTTCAGGCTTTCTTCCGGATAGCTGGTAGAAAACATTATTACAGTTTGTAACAAAACCCAGTTTATCAATTGATACCATTGCCTCCGGGGAGTTCTCAAACATTTCCCTGTAATTTTGCTCGCTTTCTTCCAGGGCTTCGCGTGTTTTCTTTCTTTCTGAAATATCCCTTACAACCGAGAGTATTAAAGTTGTATTGTCAATATCAATAATATTGGATGATATTTCAACAGGAAAAGTTGAGCCATCTTTCCTGATATGGGTTGTTTCAAAGATTTCAGGACCTATTTCCGCGGGATTTTTACTGCTGTCTTTTCGCGAGGTTTTTGCCACATCTTCTGGTATTGCAATATCGGAAGGAGTAAGTCTTAGAAGTTCATCCCTTGTATAACCATATAATTTACAGGCAATATCATTAGCTTCAACAAAAGTCCGATTACCATTATTCCACTGATGCACAAGGATTGCATCATTGATATTATTGAAATATGAATTATATTTTTTTTCATTCAGGGCCAGCCTTGATTCTGCTTCTGTTGTTGCAGACAGGTCGAGGATATTGAAAACAACACCTTTTTTAATGTTTGACTGGTCGACAGGTGACGAACTGACCAGGACATCAAATACCGATCCGTCTTTTTTCCTCATCCTGGTTTGTATCTGGCCTTTCCCGCTAAGTTTTATTTCGTTGTATTTTTCTTTACCAACCCGCTCAAATTCTTCATCATTGTCATATATAATGCGTGTGCTCCTGCCAAGAATTTCCCTGCGGCTGTATCCCAGCAATTCGCAGAACTGGTCGTTTACCATTTCAAATTTGCGATCAATAAGCATTCCTATTCCTACAGGCGCTGATCTGAGTATTCCCTCAACAGTGTTCAGCCTTTCTGTGGCTTTCTGTTCGGCAATTTTTTTACCTTTAATATTTCGGCTTACACCAAGTACTTCCTTTACTTTCCCATCTTCACCCCTGATGGGAGTTACAATAACTTCTGTCCATACAGTAGACCCGTCTTTGCAGGTTTGTTCTATTTCTGTTTTAAATGAATCTTCTTCAATAAGGCTTTTTTGGTCATGCTCGAGGAATGTTTGCATAAGTATCCTCACCTTTTTTGCAGATGATTCGGTCATCACCTCTTCCATCCTTTGCTTTATTACTTCTTCGGGTTTATAACCCCGAAGTTTCTCGACCGAAGGACTTACATAGCTAAAGCTACCATTAAGTCGCATTATCCAGATTACATCTGTGGAATTATCTGCAAGCAGCCGGTAGAGGTTTTCGGTTTTGCGCAGTTCGGTGATTTCCTTTAAATATACCAGCAGGCAATCTTTTGCTTCGTATATTATTTTCTCTGCAGAGATAGATACCTTACAGGTATTGCCGTCTTTTCGTTTTAAATCGGCTTCGAAGTTGCTGACCGAACCTGCCTGCTGAATTTCCCTGATTATTATATCTCTGTTTTCGGGCTTCACCCAGAAATTCAACATTAAGGATGTTTTACCAATTACCTCTTCAGGTGAATATGCAAAATGTTCCTCAAACTTGTTATTAAGCTTTAGTATTTTGTATTCTTCCAGGTCAATTATGCACACCGAGTCCTGGCTTGCCATAAGAGCTTTTTCGAACCTTTGCCTTGATTCAATACAAAAGTTTTCCTTTTCTTTAAGAGCAATATTTAGAGAATTTATTTCAAGCTGAAGTTTCTCTAATAATCTTTCAGGGTCTTTCATCTTCAGTAGTTAAGCGAAGCACAAAAATGGCATTTATTTCCACAATTACGTAAAATATATCCATAATATGCATCTCCTTGTAATGGTGATCTTCATCACCTAAATCATATTTGCCTTATCTTTGCGCAGATGCGAGTGATGAAAAAGATACTGGGTACTTTTTTGCTGGTACCAATATATATTTACCGCTGGTTTATTTCGCCGCTTAGCGGACCATCATGCCGGCATACACCAACATGTTCTGAATATGCTATTAATGCTATCAGGAACACTGGTCCTCTGCGGGGCCTGATACTGGGAACAAACAGGTTTCTAAGGTGCAGGCCGGGGGGTACTCATGGCTATGATCCGGCACCCCTGCTCTGGGTAAAGCGCTACGGTGCCTGGTATACTTATTCCGGCAGGTGGAAGAGATCGAAAAGGTTGAAGGAAAGAAAGAAGTGAAAAGATAAGCTATCCTAAAATCTTAGCCTCTCCTTCAGGGTTTTATAGCCGCTACGGCTTACCGGCAGGGAATTACCATTTTTGAGTACAGCGCGGTAGGTATCTTTGCCATAGGGTTCAATTCTTTCAATATTGCTTATCCTCACTATTGCAGAACGGTGGATCCTGGCAAATTCTTCTTCGGGAAGATTGTTTTCGTAGAATTTCATGGTTTGTTGCTTCAGGGCTTTGCCTTCTGCATGCCAGATCATTACATAATCGTCTTCGGCCAGGATATAATCTATCGAAGCTACAGGTATAAACTTTATAGCATTTCCTTTTCTTACTACAATACGTGATATTCCCCTCTCTTCTTCAGGAAGGGACTCGTTTATTTTTTCAATACTGAAATCTTTTGTATTTCCTTTCCGGATTCTTGTTATTGCTTTGTCCAGTGCTTCATTAAACCTTTCCTGTGAAAAAGGTTTCAGGAGGTAATCAATGGCATTCATGTCAAAAGCCTTAATTGCATAGTGGTCGTAGGCCGTTGTAAAGATTATTTCCGGCTTTTCTTCCAGTACCTCCAGGAGTTCAAACCCGGTTAGCTTGGGCATTTGAATGTCAAGCAGGAGCAGGTCTGGTTTTAATTCCTTAATCATTTTCAGTCCGCAGAACCCGTCAGGGCATTCTCCAAGAAGTTCAACACTGTTGTTGCCGGTAAGAAAGTGCTTCAGTAGCTCGCGGGCCGGCAGTTCATCTTCAATTATCAGTATTCCGATTTTCTTTTCCATTGTTCTATTTACTTCTTCTTAGGCACAAATATTTCTGCAATAAATGTATTGTTCTCTTTTTTTGTGTACAGCGATGAATTTCCATTATAGAATATGTCGAGCCTGCGCTGCACATTTTGCAATCCGGTACCGGTTCCTTTTGCAGGAATGCTTTCGGGGTCGAAGTTATTGGTAATCCTGATTATTGTTCCTGCATCTGAGTCTATTGTATCGAGCCTGATAAAAACACTTTCAAGGCTTTCATATACGCCATGTTTTATTGCGTTTTCGAACAGAGGCTGTAATATCATATTTGGAATTTCGATCTTCAGGGAGCTTTCCAGTGTATTTTCTTCCAGTACAAGTTTTTCTCCAAATCTCACTTTTTCTATTTCCAGGTAAAGCCGCAGGTTTTCAAGTTCTTTGCCCAGGGCTACAAACTGTTCGTCTTTCCTTGAAAGTGCATATCGCATAAATTCAGAGAGTTTTACAATCATAGCCCTGGCTTTTTCCGGGTTGGTTATGGTAAGCGAGCTTATAGAATTAAGACTGTTAAAAAGGAAATGCGGATTTATCTGCGACCTGAGCATCATTAATTCAGTTTCACGCAGCATATTTTCCAGGTTCGCCTGCCTGATATTTTTCCGGTTGATATTTTCAACGCTTATCATCAGGTAATATGAAAGACTTATCAGGGCATAGATAAAGATCCCCGCAGCAAGCCTGTAATAAAATGATTGATCCCAGAATATCTTATAGGCGTCCCTGTTTGCTGTAATCGCTGATGCAATAAGCCTGACCCCCAGAAGCCACAGCATAACGGTCATTATTAGTATTACCAGGTGGTTACTCAGCAGGGTTATGCTATTGTTTTTGTGCTGGTTAAGCTGTTGTATCGGGAACCAGATCACTGCAGCCAGGATACTGTAAATTATGGCTGATGCAAAGCCATCCACAAAGGAAGTGATTAAATCCAGGTCGCTAACAAAAAATATAAGCAGCGACTGACCCAGCCCTGTAAGAAGCCAGATCAGCCACCACACTATAAATCTTGATTTTGCAGCCGTTATCGGGTGAATCATTAAGCCACTTTTTAGTATGATTTAATTTCTCCTCCTCCAAAGATACAAACTCCTTTAATAACCAGGGTTTTGGACATATCTATCGGATTTCCAGGCACAATTTTCCTGGAATCAGAGAATCCTCCAAGGATCGGAGTAACCTCAATAACAATATTCCAGTTGCCGGGAACAATTAAGGAACCTCCTCCAAATATCCAGGTAACCTCAAGCTCGTTTGTTCCGGGGGCAAGTTGTGCACGGGTGAAGTCAATTTCTGAGCCACCAAAAATTGCTGTAACCCTGCCACCCTTAAAATTATCCGAGTTTACGATTCTTTCTCCTCCGCCAAAAATATGTACGTGGTCAATTACATCTGCCGAGCTCGACTCCCTGTTTCTCCAGTTCTCAGATCTGAACCACCTGGCATTGGTAAGGATTACCAGTCCGGCAACAATAAATACGGCCGGCCAGAATAAACGGTAGGTCCTGAAGGGGATATCAAAAATTTCGGGCAGGAGGAAGAAGCCTCCCACGGCCATAAGAACGAGCCCGGGACCACGGTTACCTGAACCCAGGGTTACCACAAAGCCTATGGCTATAAGCAGCATCTGCCAGCTGAAGATTATATCTTCGAAATAGTTTGGTAATAAGCCTGTGCGCTCAATTACAAGCATTGCGCCAAGGGCAATCAGTACAACACCAATGGCTATTTTGCTTGTTGCTGATCCATGATGATGTTTCCTGTTAAAATCTGAATGATCTTCCATGATATAGAGTTTTAATAATTTTATTGATTTAGTTTTCTGGTTGAGCTCCTTATAATACCACTAATAATAAATCCAAGTCCGACAATTACTATAGCAGCCGGCCAGTAAAATTTATCGAGGTATTCAGGAATAAAGAAATCAAGATCAGGAAGGAGAAAATATGTTCCTACTGCAAAAAGGATAAATGCTTCTCCAAGTTTTCCGCTGAACAATGATATCAGTCCGATAAAAAGCAGAAGAATCTGCCATTTTACATATTCGCCCGGAGTACCCAGGTTCAAGATATCGAGCATTACCGCCCCAAGCAAAAGCCCAAAAGCAACCAGGAATGCTCCGAAGCCCCATGCAGGATGACGTTTTTCGTGTTTTTCTTTATGTGTCATAACTCAAAGATTTTATTTGTTGATTCAAAAATACCACTCCGGCCTGGCTCAATAAACATCAAATCGGTTAACGACAGCTTATTATCGGTAAACTGCGTTTTGAGTCGGCTGCTCTTTGCTCATTTTCATCTTTTTACCTAAATCCTTTCAAAATTGAAATAGCTTTCATATTTTTGCACACCAATTTTTGAGAACGATGTCGGGCATATATTCAATACCAATAAGCGGCCTGAAAGAGGGGAGTCATGAGTTTGATTTTGATATTGACAGGGATTTTTTTGATGAATTTGAAGAATCAGAAATTCTCGACAGCAGGCTTAAAGTTATAGCAGTGCTTGTAAAAAGATCAGCTCATATGGAACTTGAGTTGAGTTTGAGGGGGGATGTTTTAATTTTGTGCGACAGGTGTCTTGAGAATTACTGGCAAAAAATAGAAGTAATAAACACCATGCTGGTAAAGTTCGGAGAAGAGTGGGATGAGGCAGATGATGAGGTATTAAGCATTCCACATGGAGAAAGTTATATTGAGCTTGGACAGCTAATTTATGAATTTGCTCACCTGGCACTCCCGCTGCAGAGGGTTCATCCCGACAATAAATCAGGAGAAAGCACCTGCAACAGTGAGATGCTGGAACAACTTGATAAACATACAGCAGAAAAGGAAGAGAATATTGATCCCAGGTGGAAGGACCTGGTGAAATTAAAAGAAGGACTAAAAAATTAATAATAGAGGTAATGGCACATCCAAAAAGAAAAACATCAAAGCAGAGAAGGGATAAGCGCAGAACGCATTACAAGGCAACTGCTCCAACTGTGGCAACATGTTCGAATTGTGGCGCAACAGTACAGTATCACAGGGTATGTCCTGAATGCGGTTATTATAAGGGTAAGCTTGCGATAGAGAAGGAAGTTTCTGCTTAATTATTCAAATATAATGGTATGAGGATAGGGGTAGACGTAATGGGAGGTGATTACGCCCCTGGTGCTGTTCTTGAAGGTGCAATAGATGCACTTGGACAATTATCCTCAAATGAGAGAATGGTGCTTGTTGGCGACAAGGATGTAATTGAAGGAAGATTACACTCCGAAGGTATAGATATGGATTTATTCGACATAGTCCATGCTGCCGATGTTATTCATATGGGCGAACATCCTGCAAAAGCTTTTTCACAGAAAAAGAATTCGAGTATCGCAGTAGCTTATCATGAACTTAAAAATGGAAGGATAAGTGGTTTTTGCAGCGCCGGTAATACCGGGGCAATGCTTGTGGGTGCCTCCTACTCTGTAAATGTAATACCAGGGGTTTTCAGACCTGCCCTGGCAACACTGCTGCCTTCAACCGATGGCAGGTACTCGGTAATCCTGGATGTAGGCCTTAATCCTGACACCAAGCCCGATGTTCTTTTGCAATATGCCAGGCTTGGGTCTATATATGCCAAGTATGTTCTTAGTATACCCGAGCCCAGGGTGGGGCTGTTGAATATTGGCAAAGAAGAGACCAAAGGTTCTACTGCCGTAAAATCGGCTTTCGAATTAATGATCGATAACCCCGATATTAATTTCTGCGGAAATATAGAAGCAAATGAACTGTTTACATCAGAGATGACAGATGTTGTTGTATGTGATGGTTTTGCCGGTAATATAATTATTAAGCAGGCAGAGGCATTTCATTCAATCTACAGGGAGAGAGGTCTGAAGGATGGCTTTTTTGACAAACTCGACTTTGAAAATATAGGAGGAACACCGGTTGTTGGTATTAATGCCAATGTTGTAATAGGGCATGGTGTGTCGAAGCGTAAAGCAATTATGAATATGATTCTACAAACCAGGGACGTTATCAGGGCCGACCTGGCTAAAAAAATATCTGAAGAAATTTAATAATGGAAAAAATTACAGCAGCAATTAAGGGGATATATGCCTGGACACCTGAATACCGGCTTACCAATCACGAACTGGCAACTATGGTTGATACTTCCGACGAGTGGATAATGCAGAGGGTGGGAATAAGGGAGCGCCGGATTCTGAAAGGAGAGAACCAGGGTACCTCGGTAATGGGAGCCAAAGCAGTTGAGGGGCTGCTTGCAAAGACAGGAACATCGCCCGATGAAATTGATCTTCTGGTATGCGCCACGGTTACTCCCGACATGCTGTTCCCGGCCACCTCGAATATTATCTGTGATAAGGCAGGCATAAAAAATGCCTTTGCTTTTGACATTAATGCAGCCTGTTCTGGTTTTCTTTTTGCACTTCAGACAGTCGCAAATTATATCGAAAGCGGAAGATATAAGAAGGCTATACTTGTTGGTGCAGACAAAATGTCGTCTATTACAGATTATACCGATCGTACTACCTGTCCGCTCTTTGGTGATGCTGCAGGGGCAGTACTGATTGAAGCTTCTGATGATGATACCGGTCTTATAGACCATATTTACAGAACAGACGGATCAGGAAGACATTACCTGCACATGAAGGCAGGAGGCTCAAGACGTCCTTCGAGCCATGCCACTATTGATGCAAGAGAGCACTTTGTGTACCAGGAAGGCCAAACAGTTTTTAAGTTTGCTGTTTCCAGGATGGCAGATGTTGCAGTGGAGATTATGGAAAGAAATGGTCTTAGCTCCAACGATGTCGACTGGCTTGTTCCCCACCAGGCAAACCTCAGGATTATTGACGCAACCGGCAGAAGAATGGGTCTTCCTCCGGAAAAGGTAATGGTAAATATTGAAAATTACGGCAATACAACAGATGCAACTATACCTCTCTGCCTCAGGGATTATGAAAGCAGGTTAAGAAAAGGAGATAATCTTATCCTGGCAGCTTTTGGAGGCGGATTTACATGGGGTGCGGTATATCTGAGATGGTCGCTTGACCCAAAATAAAAAAAATAGAAATCTATTACACAATAGTTTCTATCTTTGGTAGATATTTTTATAAAGAAGAGGAATTATGGCAAAGTTGAACGAGACAGAAAGCACAACCATAAACCTGATAAGTAACGGAACGGAGATCACCGGTGATGTAAGATCGCAGGGAGACATCAGGATTGATGGTGTATTGATTGGTAACCTGTTCACTTCAGGAAAGGTTGTTGTTGGTTCTACAGGGAAAGTTAAAGGTGAAGTAAGTTGTAAAAATTCAGAAGTTTCCGGCCTTATTGAAGGTAAAATTAATGTAAGCGAGTTACTTACTCTAAAGACAGCATCAGCAATTAACGGAGACATTATTACCAATAAGCTCTCTATCGAACCAGGAGCAAGGTTTACAGGTAACTGTAATATGAGTGACGGTAATGAGCCCAAAATCAAAACAGAAAAGCCCGAGGCAAAACCAGAAGAAACAAAAGTCGGATAAAGACGACTCTCTTAACAGTTTTGCACGTTATTCAGGAATAGCCATACAGATGGTGGCTATTATACTGATAATGACACTTGCCGGAGTCAAGCTCGACGCAAGAAGAGACTCTGAGACCCCGGTTTTTACTATTGTACTTTCGCTTCTGGGTGTTTTTGCCGGTATCTACACAGCAATTAAGGATTTTATAAAGAAATAGTAATGAACCACCTGCTAAAAAGGACAATAAATACCGGTATACTAAGCCTTATACTTGCTATTGCAGGTGTTATTTTAAGTAAACTCTACCCTGGATCAGTCGACCGCGAATCACTTGCTGTAATGCTGGTGTCAATGTTTGTAATCGCAGTTTCGGTTTTTTCGTTGATTTATGCCGCAGAAAAACGTCCCCCGGATTCGCAGGCAGTTTTTTCACTGGCCGCAATAGGACTCAAATTTATACTGTCTGCCATACTTGCAATAGTATATTTTAAGGGATTTAAAAAATACGGAATGAATAATATAGTATTGTTTTTTGTGCTATATTTAACCTTCGCGGTTTATACTGTGACTGTTGTGGTCAATACTCTGAAAATCAGATCACTAAAAAACGATCAGAATTGAAAGTAAGAACAATTATCATATCGTTTATTTCGATTTTTGCCATCCTGGTATCTCTCAGCCAGAAATCCTTTGCACAGGAAAACCAGGAGCATAACGCAGGGGAGCATGATGCAGCATCCCAGAGTCATGAAGATAGCGAAGAATTTGATCCGGCAAGCTTTATTATGGAGCATATTGCCGATTCGCACGAGTGGCATATCTATACCGATAAGCACGGGCATCATGTAAGCGTATACCTGCCGGTGATTTTGTATTCCAGGGACAGGGGAATATCTGTATTTTCTTCAAAAAAGCTGGCTCATGGTCATGTGCATGAAGGCTATAAAATTATTGATGAAGGCGATAATAAAGGACGTATTGCAAAAATTGACGAGGAAGGTAATCTGATAGAGGAAAATTTCCCGCTAGATCTCTCAATTACCAAGAATGTGTTTGCAATGCTTATTTCTGCCATTATTATTTTATGGCTGTTTATAGGTCTTGCAAGGTCGTATAAAAAAACCGGTATAAGTGAGCCCAAAGGTATCCAGGGTTTTCTTGAACCTGTGGTTCTTTTTGTAAGGGACGATATTGCCATCCCTAATATAGGGGAAGATAAATATGAGAAGTATGTACCCTACCTTCTTACAGCATTTTTCTTTATTCTTATAAATAACCTGATGGGACTGGTTCCCTTCTTCCCCGGAGGAGCCAATGTGACGGGTAATATTGCCGTAACCTTTACCCTGGCGGCATTTACAGCAATAATAACAAACTTCAGTGGTAATAAAGGCTACTGGAAACATATATTTAATACACCCGGGGTGCCATGGTGGCTGAAACTGCCTATACCCCTGATGCCTATAGTGGAGCTGATAGGAGTAATTGCAAAACCTTTTGCCCTGATGATCCGACTATTTGCAAATATTACCGCAGGGCATATTATTGTATTAAGCCTGATCAGCCTGATATTTATTTTTAAATCGCTTGCAGTTGCACCGGTATCAATATTATTTGTCCTTTTTATGGACTGCCTTGAAATACTGGTGGCCTTCCTGCAGGCATATGTATTTACCCTTTTGTCGGCCCTCTTTATCGGGCTGGCAGTGCAGGACGAACATCATTAATCTATATAATGTCAAATTAAATTCTAATTATTATGACAGGTACATTAGCAGCAGTTGGAGCAGGATTAGCAGTTATCGGAGCCGGACTTGGTATTGGTCGCATCGGTGGACAGGCAATGGAGGCAATAGCCCGCCAGCCTGAAGCAGGTGGCAAAATCCAGACAGCTATGATTATTTCTGCAGCACTTATCGAGGGGGCAGCCCTTTTCGCTATTGTTGTAGCTCTTATTGCAAAGTAAGAAATCAGGAGAGGTGCAGCGCTTGGCTGCACCAGGCTTCTGATAATGAACAGAAAAGAAAATAATTATGATACTAGCAAGTAATCTTACAACTCCTGCTCTCGGAACAATTATATGGGCAACTTTTATTTTTGGACTTTTGCTTGTTCTTCTCAGGGTATTTGCCTGGAAGCAGATACTTGGTTCTATAAAGGCAAGGAATGAGTCTATACGAAGCTCGCTCGAGGCAGCAGATGAGGCAAGGGACGAAATGGAGCGTCTGAAGGCAGATAATGAGGCTATAATTAAGGAAGCACGCAGGGAACGAGACCTCTTGCTGAAAGAAGCACGCGAAGCCCGTGATATTATGATAGGCGAAGCCAGGAACCAGGCAAAGGCCGAAGCAGATAAGATTGTTGAAAAAGCACGTCTTGGGATAGAAAAGGAGAAGCAATCTGCACTGCTTGAAATAAAGGGACAGGTGGCCGAACTGTCTGTGGCAATAGCAGAGAAAATCCTGAAGGAGAACCTTAAGGGAGGAACAGACCAGGACAGGCTTATTAACAATATGCTCGATGATCTGGATCTGAAAAAGAACTGAGGAAAAGTATGAACGAAGGAATTATTTCAGTAAGATATGCCAGGGCTCTTTTTCAATCTGCAAAAGAGAAGTCTGTAATAGATACAGTCAAAAAAGATATGGACTATATCCTGGGACTATCATCGATCCCCGATGTAAGGGATATGCTGGAAAGTCCTGTAATTAAAAATAAAGTCAAGAAAAGTGCCCTGTCAGCCCTGCTGAGGGAAAAAGTGTCATCACTCAGCCTCAACCTGGTATTATTATGTGTTGGCAATAACAGGGAGATGTATCTACCGTCCATTGCAAGAAGCTATATAGAGGCAGCAAACAGGCATAATGGTATTACCAGGGCGAAACTTACCACTGCTGTGCCGCCGGGCGAAGAGTTAAGAGGTAGAATAAGGGAATTAATTGAGAAAAGCTTCTCAACCTCTGTTGATATGGAAGAGCTTGTTGACCCTGATCTTACAGGTGGTTTTATGCTTCTTGTTGAGGATAAATTTATCGACGGAAGCGTAAAAAGTCAGCTCAGAAAAATTAAGAAAGAACTTAAGAAAGAAATAAAGTAAAACACGAATAATACTGACCTGAGGGTCAGGGTAAGAGTTTAAAACATATGGCAAGTATTAATCCGGCAGAAGTATCTGAGATACTCAAACAACAACTCGAAGGCCTCCATACAGGAGCATCGCTTGACGAAGTAGGATCCGTATTGCAGATTGGCGATGGTATTGTGCGCCTGTATGGATTGTCGAACGTACAGTCAAACGAGCTTATAGAATTTGAAAATGGCGTACAGGCAATTGTACTTAACCTTGAAGCAGATAACGTAGGAGCTGTACTGCTTGGATCATCGGCAGGGATTACAGAAGGAAGTCTAGCCAGGCGTACAAGCAGAATTGCTTCAATAATGGTTGGAGAAGGATTGCTGGGAAGAGTAATAGATACTACAGGTAACCCGATCGATGGCAGGGGAGCAATCGAGGGAGAATTGTTCGAAATGCCATTTGAAAGGAAAGCCCCGGGCGTTATTTTCCGCCAGCCGGTAAAACAACCTCTTCAGACAGGACTGAAACCAATCGATGCCATGATCCCTATCGGAAGGGGACAGAGGGAGTTAATAATAGGTGACCGCCAGACCGGGAAAACAGCTATTGCCATAGATACAATAATTAACCAGAAACCTAATTACGAAAAAGGCGAACCCGTTTATTGTATTTACGTGGCAATCGGGCAAAAGGGCTCTACCGTGGCAAATATTGCAGCCATACTCGAAGAACACGGTGCCATGGAGTATACAACCATAGTTTCATCAACTGCAGCAGATCCTGCGGCTTCACAGTTTTATGCTCCTTTTGCCGGTGCAGCTATCGGGGAATTCTTTCGCGATACAGGACGTGATGCACTGATAATATATGATGATCTTTCAAAACAGGCAGTTTCATACAGGGAAGTATCCCTGCTTCTGCGCCGTCCCCCGGGACGCGAAGCATATCCGGGTGATGTGTTTTACCTGCATTCAAGACTGCTTGAAAGGGCTGCCAAGATTATAGAATCGGATGAGGTGGCACAAAAAATGAACGATCTGCCCGAGTCCATCAGAGACAAAGTTAAGGGTGGAGGTTCTCTGACCGCATTGCCAATTATTGAAACCCAGGCAGGTGATGTTTCGGCATATATCCCTACCAATGTTATCTCAATTACCGATGGCCAGATATTCCTGGAGTCAGACCTGTTTAACGCCGGGGTAAGACCTGCCATAAATGTTGGTATTTCAGTTTCCAGGGTTGGTGGAAATGCCCAGATTAAATCGATGAAAAAAGTTGCAGGTACACTAAAAACCGACCAGGCGCAGTACAGGGAACTGGAGGCCTTCTCAAAATTTGGTTCCGACCTCGATGCCTCAACACGATCTACCCTGAGCAAGGGTGCCAGGAACGTTGAAATCCTGAAACAGGGGCAGTACCAGCCAATACCGGTCGAAAAACAGATTGCAATAATATACTGTGGTACAAAAGCCTTGCTTAAGAATGTGCCTGTAAACAAAATTCGTGAGTTCGAAAGAGATTTTATAGAGTTTCTGGATCTTAAGCACAGGGATGTGCTGGAGACTCTCAGAAGTGGTGTAATTGATGATTCTGTAACAGGGACACTTGAAAAAGTTGCTGCAGATATTGCTGCAAAATACGAGCAGGATTAGTATAGCAGAAAGGTAGAGAATGGCAAACCTTAAGGAAATACGGACAAGGCTGAATTCGGTAAAATCGACAAGGCAGATCACCGCTGCCATGAAGATGGTTGCTGCTGCAAAACTGAGAAAAGCACAGGACAAAATACTCAGGTTGAGACCCTATGCCGGGAAACTTCATGAAATATTGCTGGGGATAAGTGCCAGGATTGAAGATACTGATAGTGCGGGCTCATTTTCCAGGGTTTCGGAGCCCGAAAATATTCTTCTTATTGTTGTTACCTCTAACAGGGGATTATGCGGGGCCTTTAATTCAAATGTAATTAAGGAAACAGTACGCATAATTAAAGGAAAATATTCGAAGCAGGCATTGGCGAAGACACTTCACATTATGGCTATAGGTAAAAAGGGAGCTGACTACTTCAGGAAAAGTCCCTATGGCCTGGCCGACAACAGAAGTACAATTTTTGATGATCTGAGCTTTGATAATGTAAATTTAATAGCATCAGAGGTTATGGATAGTTTTCTTGCGGGAAAATACGACAGGGTTGAGTTTGTTTATAACCAGTTTAAGAATGCCGCTGTACAAATTCTTACAAACGAAACATTCTTACCGGTCGAAACCAAAGATGAAGAAGAAACTTCAGTTGTAAGCGATTATATCTACGAACCGGGCAGGAAGGAAATTATTGAAGAGCTGATACCCAAAACACTTAAGATCGAATTTTACAGGATTATCCTTGATTCCTATGTTGCCGAACATGGAGCAAGGATGACCGCCATGCATATGGCCACAGACAATGCAAGCGAGCTGATACGCGATCTTACCCTTGAATATAATAAAGCGCGCCAGGCATCCATAACCAGCGAAATCCTGGAGGTTGTAAGTGGAGCTGAAGCCCTCAAAGCTTAGTATGTATACCCTCGAAGAACTAAAATCAATTGTCAATAAGGCAATAGCCAATATCAGTTATGAAACTGATTCCGAACGCCTCTACGACCCTGTTAGGTATATTCTTTCACTGGGAGGAAAAAGGCTGAGACCGCTTATGACCCTGATGGCCTGTAACCTCTTCAGCGATATAATTGATCATGCCATTAAGCCCGCCATTGGCCTGGAGGTATTCCATAATTTCACACTTGTACATGATGATATTATGGATAATTCGGCCCTGCGCAGAGGATCAGAAACGGTTCATACAAAATATGGAGCAAACCAGGCCATTCTTTCGGGAGATGTAATGGTATTTGTGGCTAACGAACTTATTGCACAGGCTCCGGCCAGTGCAATGCCCGCGGTATTTAAAACATATAACAGGCTTGCCCGGGAAGTCTGTATTGGTCAGCAGCTGGATATGGATTTTGAGTCTACTCCCTATGTGAGTCATGAGCAGTACCTCAGGATGGTTGAGCTTAAGACAGCCGTACTGATTGCCGGCTCACTAAGAATTGGAGCCCTTATTGGTGGCGCGGGCAGCATAGATTGCGACCTGCTGTCCTCCTTCGGGCTTAACCTGGGGCTGGCATTCCAGGTCCAGGATGATATACTCGATTCATTTGGCGATCCTTCGGTTTTCGGTAAGAAAATAGGAGGAGATATTGTTGCAAATAAGAAAACATTATTGCTTATAAAAGCTTTTGAACTTGCTTCGGGGGCAACATTGAAAAAACTGCAGGAATTGGTTTCCACCAGGGAAATCAGCGGAGAGGAAAAAATTAAGGCCGTTATAGATATATATAACGACCTGGAAATAAAATCATGGGCTGAAAACCTGGCCCGTCAGTATATCGACAGGGCCTATATTTCTCTCGACTCAGTAGTTATTTCACCCTCAAGAAAAGAGCCGCTCCAGGAGCTTGCAGCCATGCTTGTTGGCCGAACACGTTAGTAGCCCGAACCTTCCTCCTTGCTCCACAAATATTCCATATTAAGCAATATGCCAAAAGTACCTACAAGCTGTATCTGGGAGGCAATAATTGCTTTTAATTCGAAGGTCAGGTCAAACTCGTCCTTCACCTTCCAGTACGCTCCGGCACCTATATTAAGCCCGAGCCCGGTGTTGCTTGTTTTATCAACAAAAGTATCAGCCCCTACAATTTCTTCGACATATTTGCGATGAGAATAAAGAATATTAATACCCGCCAGCCCGTATAACTCCATTTTATCGAGCGAATTAAATACATAGTGAGCGTCAACGTCAAATGCAAATCCGCTGGTTACATATTTGAACTGGTAATCAATAATGTCCTCCTTATAAACGTTGGGTATATAGAAGGTGAATCTCGGGACCAGGTGGAAGGGAAGATTTACCTCGTAGATGGCATTCAGTGAAATAAAGGGAAATTTTGTTAAAAGGTGGTCAGAAAACTGCTCATTATTAAAATGATAATTGTAATTATAGCCTGTGGCTGCTCCAATCTTGGTAAATTGTGCATAAGTGGCAGGTAATAAAAACATCGCCAGGAAAAGTGTAATAAGGGTTTTTTTCATAAGATAAGGTTTTACAATTTCTATTAAATCAAATTTACTAAGTAAAGTTATTATAAACAAAGCCTTCAGATAATTAATTAATGAATTATTCATGGATAACACAGGCTTATTTAATGTCCGTACGGGAGGCTCATAATAGTAAATTTTGTTAAATTTGTACACTCACAATAAAAAGTAAAACACATGTCAAAAAACACAGGTGTTATCAGCCAGGTAATCGGACCTGTAGTTGATGTAACTTTCGAAGGCGAAGGAGTTCAGCTGCCTAATATTTACGATGCCCTTGAGATTAAAACAGACGATGGCAATACGCTCATTGTAGAATGCCAGCAGGATATTGGCGAAAATACTGTCAGGACCATAGCAATGGATTCGACTGATGGCCTGAGAAGGGGAATGGAAGTTATTGCAACAGGATCACCCATTGTAATGCCTATTGGCGAGCAGATTAAAGGCCGGCTGATGAACGTAACCGGTGATGCAATTGATGGCATGGCAGCCCTGCCCAGGGATGGAGGCTATGAAATACACCGTAAACCACCCAGGTTCGAAGATCTTTCAACCGAGAAGGAAGTCCTTTTTACGGGGATAAAGGTAATCGACCTTATTGAGCCCTATTCAAAAGGAGGAAAGATTGGTTTGTTTGGGGGAGCAGGCGTTGGAAAAACAGTGGTTATACTTGAACTTATAAATAATATTGCGAAGGCTTATTCGGGCCTTTCAGTTTTTGCAGGTGTGGGAGAAAGAACTCGCGAAGGGAATGACCTGCTGAGAGAAATGCTTGAGGCCGGAGTTATTGATTATGGCAAGGAATTCCTTGAAGATATGAAAAAGGGAGGATGGGATCTGTCGAAGGTTGACCACGAGGCTTTGAAGAATTCAAAACTTGCCCTGGTATTCGGGCAGATGAACGAACCCCCCGGTGCAAGGTTAAGGGTGGCCCTTTCAGGGCTTACCGTTGCTGAACATTTCCGCGACGGAGACGGTAAGGGTGAGGGCAGGGACATACTCTTCTTTATGGACAATGTTTTCCGTTTTACCCAGGCGGGCTCTGAGGTTTCTGCCCTGCTTGGACGAATGCCTTCGGCCGTTGGCTACCAGCCAACCCTTTCTACAGAGATGGGCGTAATGCAGGAAAGGATTACCTCAACCAGGCATGGATCAATCACCTCCGTACAGGCTGTTTATGTTCCGGCTGACGACCTTACAGATCCGGCGCCGGCAACAACCTTTGCCCACCTGGATGCAACAACAGTACTGAGCCGTAAAATATCAGAGCTTGGTATTTACCCGGCAGTTGACCCGCTCGACTCATCTTCCAGGATACTCAGTCCTGATATCGTTGGTGAAGCTCATTATTCTTGTGCACAAAGGGTTATCGAGATACTGCAGAGATATAATGAACTGCAGGATATTATTGCCATCCTGGGTATGGACGAACTATCAGAGGAAGACAAACAGGTTGTTCACAGGGCCCGTCGCGTACAACGTTTCCTCTCACAGCCCTTCCATGTAGCCGAACAATTTACCGGTATTGAAGGTAAACTGGTTTCGATCGAAGATACCATTAAGGGCTTTAATATGATTATTGATGGCGAAGTGGATAAATATCCCGAAGCGGCATTCCTGATGGTAGGCACAATTGAGGAAGCAATTGAAAAAGGAGAAAAACTACTTGCCGAGGCAGGTGAATAATGCTTAAATCACATCTTGTGAATATAGAAATAATAACACCGGATAAAACTGTTTTTAAAGGCGAAGTTGCTTCAGTCAGAATACCTGGCCGTAAAGGATCATTCCAGGTTCTTACCGATCACGCCCCCCTGGTATCAACCCTTGAAAGGGGCCCGATTACATTGTTTATGAATGACGGGACCGAAAATACATTCCTGGCCGACGGAGGGGTTGTTGAGCTAAGGATGAACAAGGTCATCCTCCTTGTAGAGAGGATTATAGAATAAGATTCTGATTTACAAAGTTATGTAGGACGTAGCATGCTACGTCCTTACATGTTTTTATCAACCTTAAATTTATCCAGGCATGGATACGAAAGAATTCAGAGCTGAGGCTCATAAAATGGCAGACTGGATAGCCGACTACCTTGAAAATATCGAAAAATTCCCGGTAAAATCTCAATCAGAGCCCGGTTCAATATATAGCCAGCTGCCTGAATTAGCTCCCTACTCTGCTGATTCGATGGAGAATATTATGAAAGATTTCGAGGAGATAGTCTTCCCGGGTATAACACACTGGCAGAGCCCTAATTTTTTCGCCTATTTTCCGGCAAACAGCTCGGGCCCGTCGGTATTGGCAGAGATGCTTACCGCTGCCATGGGCACACAGTGTATGATCTGGGAGACATCACCGGCTGCTGCCGAGCTCGAAGAAAGGGTTTTAAACTGGTTAAGGGATATTATGGGACTTCCGGGTTCTTTTGAAGGAGTTATCCAGGACACAGCATCTGGTGCCACACTGGCAGCTCTTATAAGTGCCAGGGAAAAATATACGAATTTTGAGGTCAACAGGCGTGGCTTATATTCTGGCAAAAAACTAAGGGTTTATTGTTCCACGCAAACACATTCATCGATCGATAAAGCAGTTAAGATAGCAGGATTCGGCATAGAAAACCTGGTAAAGATTGATGTGGATAATAATTATGCGCTGCGGAGCGATTTGCTTGAAGAGCAGGTTCGGAGAGATATAAAGGACGGATATATCCCCTGTTGTGTTATAGTATCTATCGGGACAACAGGAACGACAGCCATTGATCCGCTTAAAGAGATAGGCGCAATTGCGGCTCAGAATAATATATGGGTTCATGTGGATGCTGCACTTGCCGGCACGGCACTGATATTACCCGAGTATAGCTGGTTGATTGAGGGAAAGGAGTATATAGACAGTTTTGTTTTCAATCCTCATAAATGGATGTTTACCAACTTTGACTGTTCAGTATATTTTGTTAAAGATGCCGATTTACTGATAAAGACATTTGAGATATTACCTGAATATCTTAAGACCCGTACCAGGGGTGCGGTTAACGATTACCGCGATTGGGGCATCCCTCTGGGCAGGCGCTTCAGGGCTCTTAAACTATGGTTTGTACTAAGGTATTACGGCCTGGAAAAACTGAGGGATATGGTGCGGGAACATATTTCCATTGCATCGGGTCTTGCCAGGAGAATAGAGGCTGATCCGCATTTCGAACTTCTTGCACCGGTACCCCTTAATACTGTTGTTTTCAGGTTTAATCCAGACCTGGACGACATTGAAGAACTGAACGACATTAACCGCCGGCTAAATCATTCGCTTAATGATACAGGAAAGATATATCTCACCCACACCTCATTGCAGGGTAGGTATGTACTGAGGATGGTAACTTCACAGACTAATGTTACAGAAGAACATGTGGCAAAAGCCTGGGCATTGATTAAGGAACTTTCTGCAAAGATTTAATCTTATGGTTCCCGTCCTATCACAAAACCAAAGATATCCATCCTGAAAATAATATTGAAAAATGGTTCCTCTCTTTGAGGGAGCCATGCAAATTGCATCCCTCCACTGAAATTGAATGGCAGTCTCATAAGGTAAAAATCAGCAAGTAATTCTGCTCCCACTGAAGAAAAAGACTCATAAGCATTTACCATAGCCTGGTCGGAGATATGATAATTGTCCCTTCCCCTTGCATAATCATAGAAAAGAGCTGACCTGATACGCTTGAGATATATAAATGATCCCAGGTTGAAATCAGGATATGCAAGTGGTAGAGTATAATCGGCTTTAAAACTCGAAATACCTGAAGAAATTATTCCACTGTAACCCCGGGGAAAGCTGATCCTGTTAGACTGTATAAGGGTCTTCAGCTCCTGCTTTTCAAACTCTGCTTTTAAACGTATTCCATGGTTTCTTACAAAGCCCGGAAAATACATCGTGCCCCGCAGTGTTAATATGGGGCCGTAAATAGTCTGATCGCCGGGAGCAGCAGTATATACCAGGTCAAAAACCTGGCCCCATGACGGCCAGATGTCCCTTACAGCCATCCTGTGTATATTTGAAAAATAGATCCTGGCACTGGCCAGTACCTGGCCGTAATCAAACTGATTCCCTTCATCTTCAAATACATAATTGTTTTTGTACGAAAAACTCAGAGCAGGCCACAGAGTCTGGGAAAATTTCCCGGTCCTGAATCGGAGTGGCAGATATACCGACGATCTAAGCTGTAATCCGGGGTACACATATTCAGGATAATATGTATTATTCTCGTCCCTGTAAATCACCGGATCACCTCCATAAGTGATGTCAAGATCAATTCCCGGATACCAGCCTCTCCACGATAGTGATGATTTTAAAAAATGATCTCCATCCCTATATTCGTAACCAATTGATGAGGTAAGAGTACTTAAGTGGTTCTGCGACATTATTGTAAGCCCGGGACTTACCGTTAAATTGTCGAAGGATATATTATTGACATCAGCATAAAAAGGCATCCAGCTATGGATATTGAAAAGATGTTTCCATTTCCTGTAAGGTTTAATAATGTAGTCCATCTGACCAGCCTTGCTTTCATCATATTCTGCGAGTGGCTCTTCTTTGATTTTGCTTACCTGCAACAGGTCTGCCTGCATTGCCGGCGCCGGTGCTGAAGTGTTATTTTCTATCGGGTAGCTGGCAATCCTGTCGCCTCCTGAAAAATAATCTGAGAACACAAGCCTGTTATTCCAGAGGCTTATTCCGGATACTCCAAATCTTGATGAGCTAAGCCTTGTATTACTCCCATCGGGTTTATTAAGATAAATATTATCAATGCCCGAAATGGAACTAACATAAAATATTGAGTCGTTTCTGATAGCAAGTGACTGAAGGTCATTCCTGGATTCATCCAGTCTTTTATTGAATTTGCCGCTTTCAGTTGAGTAGGTCATAAGGCCCTCGCCCCTGTCGGTAAACGCGATAAATGCAATTTTAGACATGCTATTGTCCCATGCCGGCCTTACAGGCAGTTCGTTGGCAGGGGTGGGTATATCTTTTATTTCCTTACCAGTAAAGCGGTCCAATATAACGATACTGTTTATATAGCCGGCATCACTTTTTACTGCTGCGATAAAACGCCCGTCAGGAGAAATTGCCGGAGAAAACAGCCTGCCGGATGAACTAAGTTGTTTAAGCTCGCCCGAATATATATTATAGGTTTTAATAACAGAGTACTGCCTGTTATCCCACCTTGGGTCAGGATATTGTTCTGCCCATGTTAGTATACCCCTTGCATAAGAGAAGAAATATGGCCAGATAATACCCGGTGTAAATAGTTTCTTTTCAGTCTTATCTCCATCAAGCAATACAAAATACGGGGGTTTTGTAAACGAGGTTTTAAGTGCAATAATAGAATCATTGTTAATAATAACAGGAGAATTATAGTTTATATATTCCCTCTCCTGTTTAGCGGAGTGATAGTTGAAGTTGCTCTTGATAAGCTTCTCATCTTCAGCTATCCATGTTTCAGCAAGATAGCCCATCGTTTTCCTGTAAAGAGAGGCCTTGCTCTCGCCTATATCTTTTCTGAATGATATATTTACCGGGTTAAGCAACCAGGGCCTCCTTGCTATCATATCTGCCGAATTTCTGAAAACATCAGGATTTAGCTGCCCCCTGGCATACGCAGCCATCTGGTACCCAAACCTGTAGTGATCAGGTGTATAATTCCTGAAAGAGCCGCTTATCATTTTATCGTACGAATACGGGTTTTTGTTCTCAACAAGCAGTGATTTAAGCTTTTTTTCAAAATCGGGCTGCCTCCCCCGGCCCGACAGGGAATAGGCGGTTTCAGAAAGAACAGCGTCACCCTCAAGAAACCAGAAAGGAGTAAAAACACTTAAGGCACCCGGGTACTGTTCGCCAAAAATGTATTCAAGGGGTGCCGACAGTCCTTCCCTGAGTGCCTGCATCTGTGTTACATGCACAAGTTCGTGCAGGGCAAGTTGCTCAATATGCGAAAGTGGTATTCCCGACTGCCCGGGGAAAGGGAATAATTCAACCCTTTTCGGGGCCCAGGCTACGTAACCGTTCGACTCAATGCTGTGATTATGGATGATAACAGGGAATTTCCTGATATGCCTGCCATTATAACGATCTTTAAGCAAGCTGTAGGATTCTTCAAAAGTATATGCTGTTTTGAGGGCCTGTGATTTAAACGATTCGGGGTAGATAAACCTGAAATGACCGCTTCTTAATTCTTCCCATTTAAGAGAAGACGGCTCCTGTCCGGTATTATAGTACTGGGCTTTTGACAGAGGCCAGAACAGCAGGAGCAGTAGAATAGTGCTTAAGATCTTTTTTAACATAGTATAATGTAGAAGTCAAAAATAGAAAAGTTTGTCCAAATTGTTTAAATTCGCCATCTGTTTATATGTTTAACCCGCTGAATTAAATATTGTTTATGAATTTATACAGGCGATTGAATATTTCCCTTGGCTGGCTTGTTTTTATTGTAGCAGCCATTACATATATCTCGACCGTAGAACCAACAATGAGTTTGTGGGATTGCGGTGAATATATTACCTCCGGGTATAAGCTCGAACCGGGTCATCCGCCGGGAGCCCCCACGTTTATGCTTGTTGCGAGGCTCTTTTCGCTCTTTGCCTCTGATGTGTCGAAAGTGGCCCTTATGGTTAACCTTATGTCGGCTCTGGCGAGTGCATTAACTATAATGTTCCTTTTCTGGACCATTACTCATTTTGCCAGGAGAATTACCATTGGTGTAAACAAGGATACTTCACTAAGCGGAACAATAGCTATTATGGGTGCCGGGCTTGCAGGGGCACTTGCTTATACCTTTTCCGATTCATTCTGGTTTTCAGCAGTTGAAGGAGAAGTATATGCAATGTCATCTCTTTTTACGGCAATCACTTTCTGGGCAATCCTGAAGTGGGAAAACGAAGCCGACGAAGCATATTCGAACAGGTGGCTTTTATTAATTGCTTACCTGATTGGGCTTTCAATAGGGGTTCACCTTCTTAACCTCCTGGCCATCCCTGCGGTGGTATATATATATTATTTTAAGAAGTATGAATTTTCGTGGAAGGGCTTTGGTGTATCAATTGCCATATCCCTGGTTCTTCTTGCCTTTGTTATGTGGGGTCTGGTATCAGGATTCTTTACAGTGGCCACAAGGTTTGAGTTAATGCTTGTAAATGGTATTGGTCTGCCCTATAATTCAGGTCTCTACCTCCTGGTTTTATTGTTTGCCTTATTCCTTATTCTTGCAATACGATCAACTCTTGATAATGTTAAACCCAACAGGACAACAATATTCGCAATAGTTGCACTCTTGCTTTCGGGCGTATGGCTTCTGTCAGGAAGTCTTATGTTTAATCTTCTAATACTTGCATTATTAGCCTGGGGTGTATACTACCTGGCAAAGAATAAGGTTGCCGTTCTGAATACCATTCTTACATCGCTTATGCTTGTTATGATTGGTTTTTCATCATTTGCACTTATAATGATCAGGTCGTCAGCAAATCCGCCGATGGATGAGAATAATCCTGAAACAGCCTTCCAGATGCTTTACTACCTTAACAGGGAACAGTACCCCAAGCAACCGCTGGTAAAGGGACCATACTATAATGCACCACTCGATGGCTACAAGGAAGGTAAGCCCCAGTACAGCCCGGTTGACGGCAGGTATGAGATTACCAACCATGCCGTAATACCCGAATATGATGACAATTTTGTGACCCTCTTTCCCAGGATGTACAGTCCACAGTCTGATCATGTTTCGGTTTACAAAGAGTGGGTTCCGGTAAAGGGAAGGCCAATACAGGTAACTGGCCCCGATGGTCAGAAAAGGATAGAATATAAACCTACTTTCGGAGAGAACCTGAAGTTTATGTTCTCCTACCAGGTGGGATATATGTATTTCAGGTATTTTATGTGGAACTTTTCGGGAAGACAAAACGATATACAGGGGGCAGGAGGACCCTTTAACGGAAACTGGATCACAGGCTTTGATTTTCTTGACGAACCCAGGTTTGGCCCTACAGAGGATATTCCGGGTGTTCTGAAGGATATACCTTCAAGAAATGTCTATTTTATGCTTCCCCTGTTACTGGGATTAATAGGACTTTATTTTCAGCTTAATAAAGACATAAAGAATTTCTGGGTGGTACTGCTACTGTTTATTATGACCGGCCTTGCCATTGTGGTGTATCTTAACCAGTATCCTAACCAGCCAAGAGAGAGGGATTATGCTTATGCTGCATCATTCTATGCATTTGCGATATGGATCGGGATGGGAGTACTCTTTCTATACGAAATGCTGGCTAAATTGGCCGGCAGAAAGCTTGCCGTACCTTTTGCGGTGCTGGCCGGACTTGTGGTTCCTGTAATTATGGGAGTCCAGAACTGGGACGATCATGATCGTTCCGGGAGATATACTGCAACTGCCGTTGCGAAAAACTATCTCCTGTCCTGCGCTCCCGATGCAGTTCTCTTTACCAATGGTGATAACGATACTTTCCCCCTCTGGTATGCCCAGGAAGTTGAGGAGATTGGAACTGATGTGAGGGTATGCAACCTTATGTTATTCAATACTGACTGGTTTATTGACCAGATGAAGCATAAAATGAATGATTCTGATCCAATGCCCCTGTCCCTGCCCAGAAGCAAATACTATGATGGTGTTAATAACCAGGTGTATATTATTGAAAGGATAAAGGATCCTGTAAATATTAAGCAGCTGATTGAGTTTATTAATAATGAAGACCCGGCAACCAAATACAGGTTTGGTGACGGGGTTGAAAGAGACTATATACCTTCGCGAAAAGTAAGAATACCCGTCGATAAAGAAAAGGTGCTGGCTAACGGGACGGTGAAGCCAGAGGATGCAGATAAAATAGTACCTTATATTGATATTACGCTGAAAGGTAATTATATATTAAAGAGCCAGCTTATGGTTCTTGATTTCTTTGCAAATAACAACTGGGAGAGGCCGGTATATTATGTTGCCGGCTATCATGATGATGCATTCGGACTCGAGGAGTATTTCCAGCTCGAGGGAAATGCCTACAGGCTGGTGCCCATTAAGTCGCATAACAGAAGCTGGCTGGATTACGGCCGTATAGATACAGAAATACTGTACGAAAACCTGATGAATAAGTTTGAATGGGGAAATGCGAACGATGAAAGCGTTGTTCTGGATTATTATCATAAAAGAACCCTGTCAGTGATCAGGGCAAGACTCAGTTATGCAAAGCTTGCAAAAGCACTTGTGCTTGAAGGAGATAAAGAAAGGGCTGTTGAAGTACTTGATCATGTTATGAACGAGTTACCTCTTTCGCAGCTGCCCTGGGATATGTTTATGCCCGATGTAATAGAAGCCTACCTGCAGGCCGGGGCAAAAGACAGGGCTTATGATCTTATTTCACAGATGAGGGAGCACTATGGTGAAATACTGGGATATTATACCGGGCTCAGGTCCGACCTGATGAGAGCTGCTGATTACGAAATACAGACTTCGCTTGGTTACCTGTCGAGGGTTTCGGCAGCATGCATAAACAATGATGAAGAAGAACTTGGGAATGAGATATCAGACCAGCTTCAGCTAATATACCAGGAGTATGTGACAAAGATGCAGGGAGGAGTGCCGGGATTTTAGATTAACTTTTTTCAGCGTATTCCCTCTGGAGAAGATACTTTTCAAGCAGGGCAAGAACTTTTTCAGGAACAACCGGTTTAAGCACATACTCATTGCAACCCGCCAGAAAGGCTTCTTCTTTTGATTCGCGTGTATAAAACGCGGTGATCATTACAAGTGGAATATTCCTGTCCACTTTTCTTATCTGCCTTGCACACTCAATACCGTTCATAAAAGGTATCAGGTAGTCAAGCAGAACCATATCTATCGTTTTGATATATTCCGATACGTAGTTAACCAGCTCTGTACCGTTCATAAAAGAAACGACGTTTGCCCCGGTGGTTTTGAGCAGTACTTCAAAGTATTTTACTGATGCAAGATCATCATCAACTATTGCTATAGTCTTGTCTGATAAATCCAGGTGATAGTGGTCAGGGTACATGCGCTTAGTATCTGTGCTTAGCAAAAATACGATTTGAATGTATGAAAAAATTATGAAAGACTTCTATTTGTTAACAATTTATCCACACATAAAATGTAAAAATTTGATAAACTATCCTCATTATGCGATGTACAGAGGCTGACATATGCCAAATGCAGAACTTCAGAGCTATAAGGATGCTTTGGTTTGCTTTTCACAATGATTCTGCCGAAATTAGTCAGAGTAAACCAAAACCTTTCCTGAGATGAAAAAAGCTGTTGCAATAACCGGGTTTTTATTTCTTCTTATCACTATCAATGCCCAGGAGGGTTTCTCGAACAGGCAGAAAGCACTGTATATTTTTGATATCACAAGGTATGTGGATTACGGTGATGCACTGGATAAGCTGGCCATCTTTGAGATAGGCCTTTTATCAGAAGACACATATTTCTATGCCGAAGTAACAGACCTGGTAAAAACCCGCAGGGAAATACACGGTATTCCCGCTGTTGTAAGAGTCTATCGTAAGGTTGAGGATATTGAGAAGCCCAATGTCCTTTTTGTGTCGAAGAAGGAAGGATATAACCTTAAGGAAGTTGTAAAGAAGCTGGAGGGAACAAAGGCCTTTATTATGAGCGAGGATTATGAATTTGGGAATTCGATGTTTAATTATATTGTAGTAAATGGTGAGCCCAGGTTTGAAATAAACAAACAGATGCTTGACCGGGCCGGACTGGGAATTAACCCGGGTTTGCTGGTTCAGGCTGTAAAAACCGTTGAAGACTGGGAAAACCTTTATGATGTTACCAGCGAAGAACTTGAAAGGCAGCTCGAGGTTGTGGAGCAGCAGAAAAAGATTATTGCAGAACAGCTGGCTGAAATTGAGCGACAAAAAGCCCTGCTGGATAGCCTTGACAGGGAAATTTCAGAAAAAGAAGAGGTTCTGAGGCTTAAGCAGCGACAACTGGAGCAGCAGACAAGGGAAATACGGGGTCAGGAGCAGGAAATTGCAAGCCAGAAAAGGACCATAGCTATACAGCAGGCAGAGGTTGCAGCCCAGCGTGATACCTTGCTGGTACAAAGGGCTGATATTGCCGACAAGCTTGTTGAGATCGGGGATAAGCAGCAATTGATAAATACACAGGAAGAAAAGATTAAGGTGCAGCTTGAATCGATCGAGAAGCAGAAAATTTTTCTTATTGCAGCAGCTTTTGTACTCCTTCTGATCAGTTTCCTTGCTTACTATATCTACAGGGGCTACAGGATTAAGAAGGAGGCAAATATCAAACTGGAAGAAAAGAACAGGACTATTTCGAGGCAGAAGGACGAAATTGAAAAGCAGAAGGACCTGGCTGAATCACAGCGCGACCAGATTGCATACCAGAAAAAACATATTACAGATAGTATAATGTATGCAAAGCGCATACAGACTGCACTTCTCCCATCACTCGAACTATTCAGTGATGAGATCGACCATTTTGTTTTTTACAAGCCACTTGATATTGTTTCGGGTGATTTCTACTGGGTGAGCAAGAATAATGACCGCCAGATAATTATTGCAGCCGATTGTACGGGCCACGGGGTTCCCGGTGCATTTATGAGCATGCTTGGTGTAACCATGCTCAATGAAATTGTAAATGGCAAGGGTGTTGAAATGCCAGACAGGATACTTAATATGCTGCGCGATGAAATTATTGATTCGCTTAAGCAATCGATAGATGAAGACAGGGTAAAGGACGGAATGGACATGACGGTGAGCCTTATCGATTACAAAAAGAATAAACTTTGGTTTGCCGGTGCAAATAACCCGCTTGTTTTTATCAGGGATGGTGAGCTTGAAACCTACAGGGCTGATAAGATGCCCGTAGCTATACATTATTCAATGAGCCCCTTTAAGCTGCATGAAATAGATTTAAGGAAAGGAGACTGTTTCTATATGTTTTCTGATGGTTTTGGCGACCAGTTTGGCGGACCCAGGCAGAAAAAGTTTATGGTTAAGCATCTTAAGAATACCCTGCTCGAAGTATCAGGTCTTCCAATGATAGAGCAGGGTGAAAAGCTCAACAAAATATTCGAGGACTGGAAAGGTACAAATGCCCAGGTTGATGATGTACTGCTTATTGGGGTAAGATACTGATTACCTGCACTCCCATTTATAGGTATAAGGTCCGTCAACTTCGTCCTTAATTGCCTGGATAGCAATCAGCTCTGCATCGCAGTATTCAGCCTCAGGTCCCGGGGTGATAAGTACGTCTCCTTCGTACTGGTTTAACTGGCATATCTTGCAGTTGCCCAGTAGATTTTCGCATGAATTTAAGCCCGATGCAATAAATACAAGCAATATAAAAAGGTAGAGTTTTTTGCTTTTCATGGCTCTTAGTTATCACATTCAAATTTAGTAACGGTAAATGTCCCGGGAGGGGCTTCAACAGTAACATCCGGAGCGGCCTGCCTTGCCAGCAGATCAGCATCACAGTACTCTGCCTCAAGTTCGGCACGTACCCACACATCATTAACATAAACATTATACCTGCAGGTCTTGCAGTTTTCAAGTCCCTCGCATGAATGAAGAAAGGATGCAAGCAGGATAAATGAAGCCAGATATATAAGTTTTTTTCTCATAAGATGATGTTTAAGGCATAATCAAAGGTAATAATAAAGTCTTGCCGTGGTAATATATTTACATAAGTTAGAGCCGCAATCTTTTATTAGACTATTTTTATTGTAAATTAGTTGCCTATGAACAGAAGAAAGTTTATTCGTAAAACTTCCGTTTTATCGGGAGCACTGGCGCTTGGTCCCTTTGTATATGGCACTTTTAACAAAATGAGCCCCGGCGCCGGAGTATTGGAAGGCAAGAAGATTCTTTATGTATGGGGCGGATGGGCAGGTCATGAACCGGAGCAATGCCGCGATATTTTTGTACCCTGGTTAAAGGAGTCCGGTGCCGAAGTTTTTGTGTCTGATACACTCGATTCGTACCTGGATGAGAGCCTGATGCAGTCTGTTGACCTGGTAATTCAGTCATGGACCATGGGCGAGATTACAGGTGCGCAGGAGAAAGGTTTGCTAAGTGCTGTAAGAAATGGAGCTGGTCTGGCAGGCTGGCATGGCGGCCTCGGAGATTCGTTCAGGAATAATACAGAGTACCAGTTTATGGTTGGCGGACAGTGGGTTGCTCATCCGGGCGGGGTAATTGATTACAGGGTAAATATTATTGATCATAATGATCCTGTTACTAAGGGTATTGCTGACTTTAATATGCATTCAGAGCAGTATTTTATGCATATAGATCCCAATGTCAGGGTGCTGGCCACAACAACATTTGGCAAGGAACATTCTGAATGGATCGACAGGCATGTTGTACCTGTTGTCTGGAAGAAATATTATGGCAGGGGCAGAGTATTCTATTCCTCTCTTGGTCATGTTGCTGCCGATTTCAATGTTCCTGAAGCACTTGAGATAATGAAAAGAGGTATTGCCTGGGCTTCGCAGAGCAGGGAAGCAGAACATGAAAGCTGGGTAAACCCGGTTTACATGAAATAATCAGCCCTTTATGGCTGATACGGCAATATGATATTCGCCGGCAGGTGAAATTTTTGCCATTCTGAAGCCCGCTTCGGTAACCATGGTCATAATTACATCATGATGCAGACGATGTTCAATTGGCGGTCCAATTGGCATTTCTCTTTTCTCCCATTCAATTATTGCCAGCCTGCCTCCCGGCTTTAGTATACGCCTGGCCTCAGAAAGCATTACCATCATATCCTCTGCTTCGTGAAGTACATTTGAAATAAGGACAAAGGTGCCGGTAGAATCCTTTACAGGCAGCTGTACATTGTCAGATAGTACGAGCTCGATATTTGTGCTGAGCGTATTGATCTTATTCCTTACCTCGTTAAGCATTTCTTCAGATATATCAACACCTATTACCTTTCCCCTGGGTCCGGTAATCTCTGATGCAGGCAGGGTAAAATATCCGGTACCGCAACCAATGTCTATCATTATATCATCTTCCTTCAGGCACATTACTTTAAGTGTTTTAAAGGGAGGGAGTATCCTGTAACGATCGGGCGATTCAAGCAAATGCTTCTTGTCGGGGTTAAATACCTTGTTTTCCATATATCCTGGGATAGGTTAATACTATATTTCCCTAAAGGGACATCAGGTAAACCTGAAAATTATTATAATGTTCAAATAATGGGATCTAATTAGCCCATTGAAGCATCATTTTTATGAATTTCATATCTTTAAGAAAAGAATTAATTATGGAAAAAGTCAGAAACATGAAAAAGCATGTGACCTTTGTTGGTGCACTGCATATTGGTTTTGGTATCCTGGGAATTATAGGTGCTGTTGTAGTATTCTTTGCACTTTCTTTTGCACTTTCATTTGTGGAGGGCATTGATATTGCCGAAGAAATAATGAAAGCAATACTGGTACTTGTTCCGGTATTAATTTGTGTAACGTCCATCCTGGGTATTATAGGAGGAATAGGAGTACTGAATTACCAGAACTGGGCCAGGATGCTGGTAATTGTACTGTCGGCACTTAACTGTCTTAATGTTCCGATTGGTACAGCCAAAGGTGTTTATTCAATCTGGGCTTTGCTGCAGGACGAAACAGTAGATCTTTTTAACCAGAAGGCCGGCAGGGTACCAATGAATTAATATACACTGGAAAGTATCGACAGATCCCTTCAGATGGAAACCCAGAAACCTATTAGTATAGTTAATAAGCCCGGAGTATATTGGTTTACAGGATTGTCGGGTTCAGGAAAAACCACTATTGCCCGCAAACTTGCAGACAGGCTTAAGACGATGGGAACAGAGCTTGAGTTTCTGGACGGAGATGAGGTCAGAGATATTTTCCCCTCAACAGGATTTACCAGGGAAGCCAGGAATGAGCATATTAAAAGGATTGGTTACCTTGCCAGTAAATTAGAGAAACATAATGTTTCTGTTGTTGCGGCATTTATTTCACCTTACGAGGAAGGCAGATCCTTTGTAAGGCAATTGTGCAGGAATTATATTGAAATATACCTTTCCACATCTCTCGAGGAGTGTATAAAACGTGATCCCAAAGGGCTTTATAAAAGAGCACTGCAAGGAGAGATTACAAATTTTACCGGTATTGATTCACCTTACGAAACACCCATTCGTCCTGATATTTTGATAGACACAAGAATTATTAGTGCTGATAAGGCAGTTGAGATAATAATTGCCTATATTGCTAATAATGAAAGAGATCAAAGCAGGATATAGAGTGAAGACATCACATCTTCAGGATTTGGAAGATGAGGCGATTCATATAATAAGAGAAGTTACAGCAGAATTTGAACGACCTGTTTTGCTTTATTCAATGGGTAAAGACTCTTCAGTATTGTTGAAACTTGCAGAAAAAGCCTTCTATCCGGGCAGCTTACCCTTTCCCCTGATGCATATTGATTCAAAATGGAAATTCTCAGAGATGATAGAGTTTAGGGATAGATACATCAGGGAGAGAGGCCATAAATTGATAGTACATTATAACAGGATTGGATATGAAAATGGTATAGGTCCTTTTTCGCATGGAAGCAAGATCCACACAGATATAATGAAAACTGAAGCTTTGCTGGACGGGCTCAATCATTATGGTTTTGATGCAGTATTTGGAGGAGGAAGGCGTGACGAGGAGAAATCAAGAGCAAAGGAACGTATTTTTTCTTTTCGCGATAAGAATCATTACTGGGATCCGGGCTGCCAGAGGCCTGAGTTATGGAATATATACAATACAAAAATTCATAGAGGCGAGTCGATAAGGGTTTTTCCATTAAGTAACTGGACTGAGCTTGACATCTGGCAATATATCAGGATGGAGAGCATCCCCATAGTCCCCCTCTACTTCGCAAAGATCAGGGAGGTAGTAGATATAGATGGAAATCTGATCCTGGCAGATGATGAACGAATGCCAGAGAAATTCAGGATTAAGGCAGAGTTGCAAAAAGTGAGGTTCAGAACCCTTGGTTGTTATCCCTTAACCGGAGCGATAAGATCTGAAGCAGATACGATTGATAAAATTGTAGAAGAAATGTTTACTGTTAATAAATCTGAAAGGACTTCCAGGGTTATTGATTTTGACCAGGAGGCAAGTATGGAGATGAAGAAAAGAGAAGGATATTTTTAGTCCAAATTTGAACCTGTGGCCGGGATGCCGATATTACATAATTCAATAAAGGAATATCTTGATGAAGATCAAAAAAAGGATCTTTTAAGATTTCTTACCGCAGGATCTGTTGATGATGGAAAATCTACCCTGATCGGAAGGTTGATGTATGATACCCGGGCTCTATATGCAGATCACCTTTTATCACTGAAGAAAGAGAGTAAACGGCATGGTTTTCTGAATGGTGAGATCGATTTCTCTTTTGTTACAGACGGACTGAAAGATGAACGGGACCTTGGTATAACTATAGATGTAGCATACAGGTATTTTTCTACAAACAAGCGAAAATTTATAATTGCAGATACTCCGGGTCACTACAGGTATACCAGGAATATGATAACAGGCGCATCAACTGCAAACCTTGCAGTATTACTGGTAGATGCTACAAGAGGAATTTGCAGCCAGACAAAGAGACATGCATACCTTGTATCTCTAATTGGTATCAGGCATATTATCCTGGCAGTAAATAAGATGGATCTTGTTGCTTATGATGAGAAAGTGTATAAGAGTATATGCCATGATTTTGATAGAATAATTGAAGATCTTCACATTCCGGATGTTCAATATGTTCCCATATCAGCACTGAAAGGAGAAAACGTGGTTCAGTCTACAGAAAAAATGGCCTGGTATAAGGGAAATAGCCTGCTTGGATACCTGGAGACAGTTCCGGTAAGAGATAATAAAAACTATCATGATCTCAGGATGCCTGTGCAATATATAATAAATGAGGCTGATAAGCTTAAATATTACTGTCTCAGTATAGCATCTGGAACAATTGAGAAAGGAGATAATTTGCTTGTATTGCCGGGTAAAGAACCTGTAAAAATTGATGCCATTATAAGAAACAATTCTGAGCAAGAATTTGCATTTGCCGGCCAGACTGTGGCACTTAAGCTTGGGAATAGTATCGAACTTGAAAGAGGGTCACTTCTGGTTGACCCCGGCAGTCTCCCGGAGTCCGGAACTGCGTTTTGGTCAACAATGGTCTGGCTGGATGATCTGCCGCTAAGGGAAGGGGTTTCATATCTATTCAAGCACCTGAGTACTGTTTGTAAAACAAGTAAGATAGAGGTGGATCAACGACTGGACATAAATAAGCTTGAAATGCAAAAGGCTGACTCATTTGGTCTGAATGATATTGGCCTTGTTAAAGTATGCACTAACAGGCAGTTATTTTTTGATTTATACAAAAATAACAGGACTACCGGAGCTTTTATTCTTATTGATCCTGAGAGCTATAATACATGCGCTGTCGGGATGATTTGTGGTACTGTATAGTACACAGTATTCAAAGAAGGGCTTTAAAATATTTCGTATATTAGTAAGAGGCTGAAGATATTTGGAGGACAGCATAATTATTTAATTGACATCAGTTAATATCTGGACAATCCTTATAATCAATGAGAATACTTGTTACCGGAGCAACCGGATTCCTGGGAGGCAATATGCTTAAAATGTTAGCGAAAAGATTTGGGATTGGTAACATTATCGGTACAGGAAGAAATATTGTACAATCTGAGATCTTACGGGCTGAAGGATATAATATTTATCCTGGAGATTTATGTAGTGTTGATTTTGTTAAGTCGCAATTTAAAAATATTGATTGCCTGGTACATTGCGCGGCAAAATCTTCTCTGTGGGGTAAATATGAAGATTTTTATCAGGATAATGTTGTCGCAACCTTAAACCTGTTAGAATATATTAAAGATCTTAAGAGCTTTGTATATATATCTACTCCGAGTATATATTTTGAATATAAGGATAAATATATGATAAGTGAAGACAGTAAACTTCCTTCCAGGTTTGTGAATCATTATACCGCAACAAAATATATGGCCGAAAAAGAAGTCCTGAATTTTGTAAAGCCCGGAATGGTAAAAACTGTTCTTAGGCCCAGGGCAATAGTTGGTGCAGGAGATACAGTTATTATTCCCAGGTTAATTAAAGCTTATAAAGCTGGCAAGCTAAGAATTATAGGACCGGGATCTAATATATCGGATTTTTCTTCTGTAAAAAATGTTGCCCATGCCGCATATCTGGCTTTAACAACTGATAATGATATTGACGGAAAAATATTTAATATAACTGACGGCCAGGCTCTTCCGATGTGGAGTATGATCGAAGATACTCTCAACAAGTTAGGTTTGGACAGTAAACTTAAAAGGGTGCCATACAGACCGGTAAAGATAATTGCCGGGTTTTATGAGCTAATAAATAGATTAATACTAAAGGAAGAGCCCGTGTTAACTTCCTATGGTGTTGGATTACTAAGGTTTTCGTGTACGCTGGATATATCACAGGCAAGGAAACTCCTGGGATATGAACCAATAATTTCAACAGAAGAAAGTATCGGGGAGTTTATAAAGCAATATCTTAAGAATGAGTAAAACCAGGATAGAAATATTCTCAAGTGGATATTGTGTTTCGAGAATGAGACATGTATTTCCTGGTTTGGAATCAGGGAGGGGGAGATTTTATGCACACTGGGCTTTAATTGAGCACCCTGTTGTAGGGAAAATACTTTTCGACACCGGCTATAGCGAGAGATTTGTTGTGGAGACAAAGAAATTTCCAGGGAAGATCTATGGTGCTGCAACGCCTGTTTTCCTGGATGATGATATGACATGCCTGAAAAGGCTGCAGACAATGGGAATTGGACCCGGTGATATTGATTATATCGTAATATCTCATTTCCATGGTGATCATATTGCAGGTTTGTTGGATTTTCCGGATTCAGGTATCTGGTGTTCTAAAAAAGGACTAGACTATGCATTGGGAAAGAAAGGATTTGGAGCGGTCAGGAGAGGAATACTGAATTCTTTGATTCCAGATAATATTTATTACAGGGCGAAATATCCGGAAGCTGAGTTTAATGAAGAAAGTATTCTTGGTTTTACTTCCTGGAAATGGGATGATGATCTGTTTTTTGTTGATCTGCCAGGTCACTTCAGGGGGCAGATAGGTCTGTATCTTTCTGATACTGACAAAGGTGAAGTGCTATTGTGTGGTGATGCCGCATGGTCGATGAGATCAATAAGGGAGAAGATATATCCTTCAAGGATCACATCATTGTTTGTTGATAACTACACTATAATGAGCAGAACCCTGGATATGCTAAATAAACTTAATGTTGCCAGGCCTGGTTTAAGGATAATTCCTTCGCACTGCCGGGAAGCCGGAATATAAGTGATAAAGAATGAAATTCAGAATTATAATATTATATCAACTACTGGCCTTTTACTTAAACAGGGATCATAAAAAAAGTAATGAAAAGCTAAAAGTCCTTCAGGAAAAGAGGTTTAAGAAACTTAAAAGGCACCTGGAATTGTCGGGCTTCTATTCCAGGATGAATATTCGAAATAAAGAACTTCATGAGTTTCCAATAATAAACAAGGAGATTTTTATGAAGAATTTTGATACTATTAATACAGTTGGATTAAAACTTACAGACGCAAACAGCCTGGCAGCACTGGCAGAAGAAAGAAGGGACTTTTCGGAAACACTAAACAGCATAACTGTAGGATTGTCAACCGGTACTTCAGGTAATAAGGGCGTGTTTCTTGCCTCGGAAAGGGAGAGAGCTATGTGGATTGCCGCTATACTGCATAGAGTGATTGGTCTGTCTTTTCGTAAAAGGACAGTTGCGTTTTTTCTCAGGGCAAACTCCAGGTTATATGAATCTTCAGGGTCCGCACTGCTTAAGTTTAATTATTTTGACCTGCTAAAGCCTGTTGGAGAAAGTTTTCAGCATTTAATTAGCCTTAAAGCTGATATCCTGGTTGCTCAGCCATCTGTATTGTTAATGCTGGCGAAGCTTTATGAGGATAATAATATTAAACCAGGTTTTAAAAAAGTAATTTCAATTGCAGAAATCCTGGAGAAGCAGGATGAAATATATTTACAAGAGATATTCGGGCTCAAGATTGGAGAGGTTTACCAGGCCACGGAAGGTTTTATTGGATTCAGGTGCAGCAAAGGCAGAATCCACCTTAATACAGATTTCCTGATAATAGAGAAAGATTATGTTGACAGGGAAAGCGGAAGGTATAATCCTGTAATTACAGACCTCTACAGGCGATCTCAACCAGTTGTAAGATACAGACTTGATGATATACTGGTTGATGGAGATGATTGTGACTGCGGGATCAGTCTTCCGGTAATAGATAGAATTGAAGGCCGGAACGATGATATTATACGTTTGCCCGACAATAGAAATATGCTGGTGGATATTTTTCCTGATTACCTTAGAAGAGCAGTTGCCCTGGCTTCTGATGAGATAAGGTATTATACTATCTGTCAGACTGGCATAAAGACATTGGAGGTGTATTTTGAATGCTATAATATTGCTAATAGCGACATTGTCAGTAGTTCCATTCTGGCAGGCATCGAGAATCTGCTCTCAAAGTATAATATTAAAGACTGCAGGGTATTGTTCAGGGCATCAAACATTATGGAAACAGGAGTCAAACTCAGGAGGATCCGAAATGAATATAATTAATAAGGTAAGAATTGCAGGAACAGGCAAGTATTTGCCGGGGCACAAAGTCAATTCTGCTGATCTGGAAGCAAAGCTTAATTTACCCTCAGGTTGGGCAGAAAGATTCTCGGGAGTGAGAGAGCGTTCATGGGTCGATGGTGAAACGAATGCCGAAATGGGGTATAATGCATTAAAAGCAGCACTCGCAAATGCCGGACTGAAGATTGATGATATAGACCTGCTTATAAATGCCTCAGCTACCTTCGATTACATATTGCCCTTTCAGGCTGCATTTATACTGAAACATTTTTCTTCTGAATTGGAAAGAAGAATTCCGGCATTTGATATAAATACCAGCTGCCTGAGTTTTATCTCTGCTTTTGACCTTGCTTCGTCTCTGATATCAAATGGAGAATACCGTCGAATAGCTATTGTGAGCTCAGAGGCATCTTCAAAGGGTTTATGGGAACAAAAAGAGGAGATTATTACCCTGTTTGGGGATGGTGCAGCGGCCGTAATTCTTGAGAGGGACAAAGAAGAAAGAGGTGTGATTAAGAGCATGATTAGAGTTTATTCTGAAGGATTTGATTATTCGATAATTAAAGGTGGAGGGAATGTGTATCCTCCCAGGGACTGTCCTTATGACCCTGAGATACACTGTTTTAGCATGGATGGGCGAAAATTGTTGCGACTTGCAAGGAAGGAATTAGCTGTGTTTTTCAGGAATTTCTTTCAAGAGGCGGAACTTGATTATTCGGTTGTTGATGTGATTGCACCGCACCAGGCAAGTAAAGCAGGCATAAATCTGTTCAGGTCTTTATTTCCCGAACTTTCAGATAAGATATACAGCAACCTTGAGACTCATGGCAATGTTATATCGGCATCTATACCAATGTGCCTGCATGATGTAATAGATAAAGGAATTCTGAACAGGGGTCAGAACTGTTTACTTGCAGGTACAGCAGCAGGATTCGCAATAGGAAGCATTCTTTTTAAATACTAGGACTTGTGTACAAGCTCAGGATCTTAATAATATTGCTTTTGAATACTTTTTCACTTAAGCCCGGCAGTCTGAGGTTTATTTCACCAAGGAGAATAATTGCTGTGCTGATAAGCTACCCTCTGTTTGCGCTATTATTTATAAGCAATCATTTTTTCCTGTTGCTGGATGAAATATTTTTCTTTCCATACAGGAAATTACAGGTGAAGAAAGCTGTATTTATTATTGGCGTACCGCGGAGCGCTACCACTTTTCTTTTCAAGGTCCTTTTGGAAGACAGGATTAACTTTCATGGATTTAAGATGTGGGAGCTGGTCTTTGCTCCATCAATTATTCAAAAATATTTTTTCCTGGGCCTTATATGGCTCGACAGAAAGTGTGGGTGTTTTCTTCTGCGGCTAAGCAGGTTTTTGGATAAAATAATATTTGGAGATTTCAGAAATATCCATGAAATGGGCCTTTCAAAACCAGAAGAAGATGAAGTTCTGTTTTTATACAATTTCTCATCTCTATATCTATATTATTTCTTTCCCGGGCTTAAGATTCTGGATAAATTTCTTTACCACGATACGCAGGTACCTGAAAAAGTAAAAAAAAGGAACATTAATTTCTATTTCAGGTGTATACAACGCCATAATTATGTGTTTGACAGGAAAGAAAAGGCATTCTTTCTCTCAAAAAATCCAACCTTTATTCCCAGGTTTGACTCAATAGTAAAGAAATTCCCGGGTGCATATATAATATATCCTCTCCGGTCACCATATGAAACCATACCATCAACAATCAGTCTTAATTCAAATATATTTTCAAATTTCTGCAGGCTTCCAGAGAAAAATCCCCTGAAGGAAGATACAACAGAGTTTATGGTTAACTGGTATATTCATGCCAGCTCTATACTGTCTGGACCAGCATCTGGTAAATCAATTATTGTCAGGTTCGAAAAGATAAGGGAAGAACCTGCTGAAGTATTTTTGAACATATATGAGTTTCTGGGTATGAGCATCAGAAAGGATAGATATGAAAAAATTGTGAAAGAATATGGGAAGGGCAAATACCGCAGTAAGCACCGCTATGAGGCTATCCAGGTAAACAGAGATTATATAAGGGACAGGCTAAAAGGTATAGTCCCTGACGAATTATTATAGAATACGATGATAAAAAACAATTTCAGCAGTATCAGGGAGAGGACTATTAGCTGCTCCGGCCTGGAAATAAATTATATCGATGAAGGCTCCGGACCTGTACTGCTTTTTATTCATAACGGCGGCGGCTTCTGGCAAATATGGATAAATCAAATATTATTCTTTAAAGATTCTTTCAGAACAATTGCTCTTGATCTGCCTGGTTTTGGCAAGTCCCAGGAAGCAGACACACCCTATGATTTAGGGTTCAATTCCAGTATAGTAATAGAATTTTGTAAGAAACTGGATATTAACAGGCTTACAATTATTGGGAATTGTATTGGAGCAACAATCGGGATTTATTTAAAGAAAACCTTTCCTGAAATGATCGACAGGCTCATATTATCAAATATCTGTCCCGGTGAAAGACTTATAAGAAACAGGCTGATGAAGTTCCTGATTCTCCGTACATCCAATAAGCGCTTTAAAGAAGTGCTGGGCAAAGTAATGGGCTATCTCGCCACACGAACAATATTAAGAAAACGCTTCCCTGCGATTCTCTTCGGAAATAAACCAGATAAATCAGATCCGCTTTTCCTTAAATATGAGGCCAAGTTTAAAACTTCAAAGCAAACGAGGTCAAGGATTAATCTCCTGTTTGCATCAGGGTCATATACTCTGGCGAATATTATTAAATCCGGACCTGATATAAGTAAATCGCTACTTATTTGGGGTCAGTGCAATAAGGTTGCCCCATTAAAACGGGAAGCAGAATATCACCGGCATATTTGCGGTATTGAGCAAATTAACCTTATTCAAGGAGGAGGGCATCTGGCAGTATATGAAAGGCCGGATGAAGTAAACAACTTAATTCTTCAAAATCTTAAATCAGATTATGAGTATTGATAAATTGGCCAGATATATTCTGTTTTACAGGAAAATAATTGTAGGAATTATTCTTCTGGTATTTGTTTTTTGTTTGTTAATGCTGAGGAAACTGACTGTATATAATGAAGTTGAAATCTGGATGGATAATTCAAGCCAGGAATACATCGGGTTTAAAACATTTATCAGTGAATTTGGCAGTGATGAGACAATAATTCTGTTTTATCATGATACTCTTTTACTCAGTCCTGAGAAGCTTCAAATCCAACGAAGTCTATACGATAGTCTTTTATCAATTGAAGGTGTGGATGATGTGTATTGCCTGGCTGGACTGAAATATCCCCTGCTGGCAAATCTCCCCGCCGGAGCCGGTCACGATGCGTTGAAAGAAAGACTTCTGTCATATGAGACAGTTAAAGATAATCTTTTGTCCTCCAGTGCAGAAACTGTAAGTTATACAGTGACTTTGCTCAGTAACAGGCAAAGATCTGAAGTAATTACAGATATTGAGCAAATTTCTTTAGCACTATTACCGGAAGGATCAGAATTTGTGTTATTCGGTGTGGCTCCCTTAAAAGAGGAGGTTAACAGGCTATCAATGGTTGAATCAAAACAGTTCTTTATTTCAGCAGTTGTTATTATGCTTCTTATCAGCTTATTATTATTCAGAAGAATTATTGAAGCCCTGGTTCCAATAATTATTTCAGTAATAACTATTGTAATTTCACTTGGTTTCCTGGTGATTCTGGGGATAAAAATCAATGTGGTGGTAAGCATACTGCCTTTAATAATACTGGTTATCAGCCTGGCCTACTCGGTGCATTTTATCTCAAGAATAAGTGATTTACATTCAAGAGGTACAAAGACTGAGAATGTACTTGAAACCTTTAGAGCGATTTTTCGGAATTGTTTCTTCTCCGCACTTACAACAGCCATTGCTCTTTCTGTATTTTGCTTTAGCAGGATTGATCCAATATCGGACTTTGGTAAAGTAGCTTCATTTGGAGTTATCGTATCGTTTTTACTGTCGTTTACACTACTTCCCATTCTGTATTTTTATCGGACAGCACCTGTGCCTGTTATGTCACAAAGATTTAATCATTTCTTTGTTAGGACAGTCGACCTGATTTCTGCAAATAAAAGAATCATAGTTGTAATAGCTTTTGTTCTTTTTCTTTTTTCTCTTACAGGTGTAACAATGCTACGGTTTAGTACTGATCAGGTTACCTATCTGAAAAAAGATAACAAAGTGAGAATTGCTGTTAAAAAGTCTGAGGAATGGTTCGGGGCTGTTTACCCGATAGAAATAATACTTAAATCCGAGAAGCCATTGATAGATGATCCGGAATATATAAGTGATTTATTAAAAGAATTACATGAGAAGCTTTCTGTTTTGGATAATATAAGATCGGTACAATCACCTGTCTCAGTGTTAAGCGACCTTCAAAACAATATGGGAATAATCATTAAGGATGCAAGTGCCCTGAAAGCTCTTATTACAGATAATAAGGCAATAAAAAATTTCCTGTCAGCAGACGGGAAGATGATGAGAATTACTTTAAAGTCTCCATGGCTTAACGACAGAAGCATTGAGATTTTGACCGACGAGATAAATGGGGTGATGAATAGTCTGGAGTTAAGACAGGATATTAATTATTTTATTACAGGTACTACAGTATTATTTGCTGATCTGAGTAAGAGGCTTGTAGTAAGCCAGGTTACTTCATTACTGCTGGCCTTTATTCTTATTCTTCTGGTATTCTGGGTGCTTTTCAGAAAAGCTCTTTTTGCCTTTTTATTTATGATACCGAATATTTTGCCGGTTCTTTTTACGATGGGAATAATGGGTTTTATTGGTATACCAATTGATGTTGCAACAGTACTGCTGGCTTCAATTTCGCTTGGGATTGCGATTGATGATACTATCCATTTTGCAGCAAGTTATTATTCATTGCCTGGTAATAACTGGGCAGATAAAGTAAAATCGGTAATGTTAAGTGTAGGCAGACCACTGGTGCTTACTACTTTTTTGCTGATATGTGGCTTCTCGGTTCTTGTTTTCTCAAGTTACCGGCCTATAATGTTTATGGGAATATTTATTTCTCTGAATGTTATGATGGCATTGATATATGATATTATACTTCTTCCTGCCTTACTTGGAATTAAAACTGTTAAATGAATATTTCAGAGATACTCCTGCTTATTGTGTTGCTTATAACAGGGCTTCTGTTGGCGATATTTCTTTTTCCGTATTTGATGGATCTGCTTGCTGAGAAATCTAAGGGCCGGGGTGTCTCAAACGGGCCATGGAAAACACATCTTGGTGTTGGAAGAAAGGAAACCCCCGCTATAGAGCGATCGGCGATTGCCAGGATTGGACTGGGGGCCAATAGCAGCGATGAAACAATCTACTGGAATGCTTTCACAGATTCTGATGGCGATCAGTTAAATTCAGCATATAATTATGATATAATTCTGACTGATGACATAAAGGTTGACTATGAAAATTTTGGTTTCTGGAGTATTACCGTATATGGTAAAGACAAATACCTCGTAAATAATCCTTTTAATAAATATATGTTTAGAAGCTGTAATAGCCTGGTTATTGATTCAAAGCGGAAGCTTTGTATTAATCTAAGAGCTGACTATACAAAAAATGAAAAGTTTATGATTCCACTCCCTCGTGAGGAGGAAAACTTTTCACTCGCCCTGAGATGTTACAGACCCCTTGATTCAATGAAAGTTAAGAGAGGTGCCGAAATGATGAAATTACCTGTTATAATAAAAATAAGATGATAATAATTTTTTGTGCTATTGCTCTTCTTACCGGTTTTTTAATGGGTTTGGGTCTCTCTGTTTTAAGATATCCTTTGTGGGAGGTGAAAAAGATTTACAGCGCATTTAAAAAAGAAGGCTATATATGCGGGGAGTTTAAGCATTTTTCAGAGAAAGTTGATCATAAGGTAAAATATATTGTTAAGCCCAATTGTGAGACTTATTATTCAGTAACATTTCTTAAAAGAGGACCCAGGGGATACAGGATAAATATACCGCCTTTGTGTGATTATTTTAGTATTGCTTTCCTGGATATGTATGGCAACATTATAAGATATATCCGGAATAAGGATATATCAGATACAGATGAAACCATTATCAGACTTTCAATCTGCAATCCGGTTAATGAAAGCAATTCAAATAATCTTCGTTTGGAAAATAAGTCTATGACCTGGGTAATTGTTAGATATGCAACAAGTATAAAAGACAATATACAGGGAATTCCGGGCAAACCTGGAAGGCTCGAATTGCTTGAACAGTAATACAGGAATCTGTTAATTAATCTTTCATTTTGATATTTTTATTATAACTTGTGAATATTAAGGTCATACTTAATATCTAAGTCAAAACCACTAATCCATGGAAGAAATAGTAAAACTCGATCAGATAGCCATTAATGTAAAGTCGCATCATCTTCTGAAAGAGCTTCTTAAAGAGAACCCCGTACTTGAAGAGATAATGCGCAATGCCCGGAACGAAACTGAAGCCCTGGTGGGGGTTAAGAACTGGGTAATTGACCTGCTGTCAAAGCGTCCCGATGCTTTCAGGTTTTACCTGGGGGAAGTTAAAGGCAGAAAGGCCTTTGAGAAACTATCCTGGCAGGACTATGCTGCCATCAGAATCCTGGATTATATTGATAATGCGGGTCGTACTTACGAAGATCTTAACCTTAGAGGAGAGAAAGCTGTTTCCAACCCCATTAAGATGATATGGATGGCTGTGATGAAGGGTACCGGTGGTGCAAAACCGGCTTTCTTCGAGGATATGCTCTATCTTTTCAGGCAGTTCTCGGGCACCTATGTGCTAAAGATGCCGGGAAAAAAGGAGATAAAGGGATGGATGGACAGGTACCCGGCAGGTAATGATCCCCGGATCGTTCACCTGAGGGAAGAGAACAGGGAGCGAATAATAAATATACTGATCGATAGGATTGAGGCAGGCGAGATAAACGATAAGAAATATTATTTTGAAGAAGGCTTATCGAGGGAACAAAAGTTTCTTAAGATGCTTGACTGGTGGAAGGAGCACCAGTTTCACCTGAGATTCGCAGTCAGATCGCCCGACCTGCTTAACGAGATGCTGGGGTCTTCTCTCGACCCTGATACTATGAAAATTCTTTATGATGCCGAAAAAATGGGCATTCCCTTCTTTGTAAATCCATATTACCTTTCCCTGCTTCATGTAAGGGTCCCGTATTTTGCAATTGGTGCTGACCTGGCAATCCGCTACTATGTTGTTTACAGCCAGCAGCTGCTTGATGAGTTTGGCCATATTGTTGCATGGGAAAAGGAGGACCTTGTTGAGCCCGGTAAACCCAATGCTGCAGGATGGTTACTGCCAACATATAATAATGTTCACAGGCGCTATCCTGAAGTGGCAATCCTTATCCCTGATACAATGGGAAGGGCATGCGGAGGCTTATGTTCATCGTGCCAGAGAATGTATGATTTCCAGCGGGGACACCTGAACTTCAACCTCGACAGGCTAAAACCGGCAGAAACCTGGAATGATAAGCTTAAGATGATAATGCAGTACTTTGAAGAAGACAGCCAGCTGCGCGATATACTTATTACCGGTGGAGATGCACTGATGAGTACTGATGCTTCACTACAGCGAATATTGAACGAGGTGTATGAGATGGCGCTTAGAAAGAAGGAGGCAAATAAGAAGAGGAAGGATGGTGAAAAGTACGCAGAACTGCTCAGGATCAGGCTGGGTTCAAGATTACTTGCCTACCTTCCGCAGAGGATTACGGATGAGCTTATTTCGGTACTGCGTGAGTTTAAAACAAAGGCATCGGAAATTGGAGTGCAGCAGTTTGTGATACAAACACACTTTGAGTCGCCGATGGAAATTACACCTGAGGCAGAAAGGGCTGTTAAATTGTTGAGTTCGGCCGGCTGGACCGTTACCAACCAGCTGGTATTTACTTCTTCGGCCAGCCGGCGCGGACATACTGCCAAGCTAAGGCAGGTACTTAATGATATTGGCGTTTTAACATATTATACCTTCTCTGTAAAAGGCTATATGGAGAACAGTTTTAATTTTGCCACTAATGCAAGAGCAGTGCAGGAGCAGATAGAGGAAAAAGTGCTTGGCGAAATTCCCGAAAAATATTTCGGGAAAATTAAAGAATTTCCAAATGATGCAGAAAACCTGGCTTCTAATATTGCAAAATTAAGGAATGAAGCAGGACTCCCCTTTCTTTCTACCGACCGTAATGTGCTTAACCTTCCTGGTGTGGGTAAAAGTCTTACATACAGGGTAATAGGCATAACCAGGTATGGCAGGAGAATCCTGGAATTTGACCATGACGCAAACAGGGTTCACAGTCCTATTATCCATAAAATGGGCAAGGTTATAATAATAGAATCAAAATCGATAAGCGAGTACCTCAGGCAGCTATCAGAAATGGGAGAAAATATCAGGGAATATGAAAGTATCTGGGGCTACAGCCTGGGTGAAACAGAGCCTAGAATGGCGGTATACGAGTACCCTGAATTTGATTACAGTGTAACAGAAGAAATTACAAACCTGGAAATCTGAGGGAAGCAGGGGTACCTGGTGCGGGGTAGGTGAAGTGTCATTTTGGCCTTATGCCTTACTCCCTATGCCTTCTTTTGTCGATAGAAGTCCGCAGGCAGCATAAATATCCTCGCCCCGCGAAGCACGGATGGTTGTTGTGATACCTTTTTTGGTAAGAGCATCCCTGAACCTAATAATTGTTTCCCTGTCTGAACTTTTTAAGGGTGATCCGGGAATTGGATGAAAGCGGATCAGGTTTATCCGGCATTTGAGGCCATCCAGCAAGCGGGTCAGTCCCCTGATGTGCCTGTCAGAATCATTTACCCCTTCAAACATTATATATTCAAATGAAATTCGTCTCTGCCTGCCCCAGTCATATTTTTTTACACTGTCTACAACCTCCTTTACCGGGTAAACACTTTCAACCGGCATAAGAGATTTTCGTTCGTCGTCGAATGGAGTATGGAGGCTTACTGCGAGATGGGCTTCGGAGTGCTGAAGAAATTCTTCCATCGCCGGTATAATTCCTATGGTCGAAACGGTTATCCTCCTGGGCGACATAGCATAAGCCCAATCGGAGGTAAGTATTTCTAGCGATTTAAGAACATTCTCAATATTGTCGAAAGGTTCTCCCATACCCATATAAACAATGTTTGTAAGGCTGTCCATTTCGGGCAGGCTGGCTACCTGGTTAAGGATTTCGCCCGGCGAAAGCTGTCCCTGGAAGCCCTGCCTGGCAGTCATACAGAAGAGGCAGCCCATTTTGCATCCTACCTGCGAGGATATACATAATGTTGCCCTGTCTTTTTCAGGAATATAGGCTGCTTCTATAAATTTACCGTTATATGCCGGGAAGAGATATTTCTTTGTTCCGTCAACAGAGGTTTGCACTTTTACATGACCTGACCTGCCGATCTCATAATCCTCACTCAGTTTTTTACGTGCAGTAATTGACAGGTTGGTCATTTCATCAATCGAAGCAATATTTTTTTTGTAAAGCCAGTCTGCTATTTGCCGTGCAGTAAAACCGGGCAGCCCCATTTTTTTTGTAACTGAGATTAACTCGTTCAATGTCAGGCCAAATAGTGCTTGCTTCATATCAGAAATATATTTCAGATTCAATCATATTATAGCTGATCCCTTTTGATATCAGGATATCCCGTGCTTCTACAACCATTTCGGTGCTTCCACAAAGATAGTATCTTCTTTCTTGTGGAAGCTTATCTGCTTCTGAAAGGTATTTTGTGATCCTGCCATGAAAATAGTCAGAATTATTAATTGAGGTGCTGCATTTTATATACTCAACATTATTGCTTTGCCTGAAAACATCTTCAAAATAAAAAGAAGCTTCCGACCGGCCTCCATGCAGAAGTGTTACCGCCTTGCTGCTGCCCGAAAGAACCCTTGAAACGAAGGGAGCAATACCGGTGCCATTGGCTATCCAGACGGCCGCTTCTTCCCTGATACAAAACCTGCCGTAAGGATTTGAGCTGTAGATTATATCACCCTGACCCAGTCCGGCCATCCTTGTTGTCAGTTTTCCTCCGGGTACAGTATTAAAAAGGATTTTTATTTCCTTATCATCAGTACCACTACAGATGCTGTATAACCTGGGAGCCGGATCATTTTTATCAAGGCTTAAAGCTATTATCTGACCCGGCAGGAAGTCGAAACTGCGTTCAAACGACAGGATATATACATTGCTGTCGATTGCAACTACAGATTTAATAATTTGTTTTCCGGGGGACCCTGATCCGTTAACTGACATTATCTTATAAGTTTGCAATGTTTAAATATCTAACAACGCTTATTGATGATTGTTATCTCTAATGACAAATATTATTAAATCAAATCGGGCCTGATTAAATAATTTGGTTATTTTTAAGTCTCACAGAACCTGAACCTGATGAAAGTACTGTTAACCGGACCGGATGGTGTTCTTGGTCATAATCTCGTAAGAACACTTCTTGATAAAAGCTACGAGGTAAATGTATTTATAGAGGAGGGCAGGTCTACTCCCTTTCTTGATGATCTGCCGCTTCGCAAGTTTTATGGTAATATATTAAACAATAAGCAGGTAGAGGCAGCAATGGAAGGCTGCGATTATGTAATACATGCTGCTGCTAAAACCGATACCTGGCCCTGCAGGCACGAAAGTTACTGGAAGGTAAACGTGGAAGGAACAGCAGTGGTGCTTGACGCGGCCAGGAAACTGGAGGTTAAAAGGTTTATCCATGTTGGCACAGCCAACTCTTTCGGAAGCGGTTGTTCTGAAAAACCTGGCACAGAGGAGTCGGGATACTGTGCCGATCGCTATGGCCTTGACTATATAAGTTCAAAGTACAGGGCTCACCTGATGGTACTTGAAGAGGCTAAAAAAGGATTAAATGCCATAATCGTAAATCCTACTTTTATGCTTGGTCCCTTTGATGTAAAACCCAGTTCAGGGGCTATGCTCCTGGCCGTGAAAGCAGGAGTGCCGGGATATCCCGCAGGTGGCAGAAATTTTGTTTATGTAAAAGACGTTGCCATTGCTATAACTAATGCACTTGAAAAAGGACGGGCCGGCGAATCATACCTCCTGGGTAACCAGAACCTGAGCTATAAGGAGATCTTTGCCCTGATGGCTGCTGCAGTGGGAGTAAAAGCACCAAAAATGAAAATGAGTAATTTTATTACTCTTTTATATGGTGCTGTGATGACTGTTTTAGCAAGGATGTTCAGCTTTACTCCCAGGGTAAACTACCGGATGTCGCGGATGTCGACCGAAGACCATTTCTATTCTGCACAAAAAGCCGTGGCAGAACTTGAAATGCCACAAACCCCTATTACTGTAGCCCTTGATGAGGCTGTTACATGGTTCCGGGCTAACGGGTACATGTAAGTAGCCGGCAACAGAGAATAGGCGTGAGCCATATACAATCGTGAAATCAGTATGAGATCTGGCGTGAGGCAGGAGCCTCACACCATCAGAGGATATTAAGCGTGAGGCAGGAGCCTCACACCAGCAGAGGGAGCCTCACACTATCAGGCTGGCAGGCAGATAAAAAAAATTTGCAGGAATAAAAAATACTTCTTATCTTTACACAGTCTTAAATAGGAATAAGTCATTATTAAATATGGATCAGCAGCAAATAAGGCATATTTTCACTTCAAAAGGATTGAAGGTTACCCCCCAGAGGGTGCTGGTATATAAGATACTGCGCTCCAGCCATGAGCATCCGACTGCTGATTTTATAATTGATGAGATAAGGAAGGAACATCCCAGTATAGCAAAGGGTACAGTTTATAATATACTTGATACCTTTATAGAAAAGGGACTTGTTTCGCTGGTGCAGACAGAAAAAGACAGGATGAGGTATGATGCATTCCTGGAAGAACATCATCATTTATTTGATCTTGATTCTGAAAAGATCAGTGATTATTATGATGATAAGCTCAGTGGTATTATTAAGGAATACTTTAGCAATAATACCATCCCCGGATTTGATATTAAGAATGTTAAACTTCAGATCTCGGGGAAATATACCAAACAAAGAACCAATCAGTAATTCATTTTCATAATAAACTAAAATTAAATAAACATGGAAGAACACGTAGAAAAACAGGTATTTTCAATGCCAAGAATTGGAGATAAAGCTCCTGAATTTAAAGCTGTTACAACACAGGGTGATATTAATTTCCCTTCTGATTACAAGGGAGAATGGGTAATCCTTTTCAGTCACCCGGCCGACTTTACACCGGTATGTACTTCAGAATTTATGACTTTTGCTTCGATGCAGGATAAATTTGCCGAGGTAAATACCAAGCTTGTTGGTCTTTCGGTAGATGGTCTTTACAGCCATATTGCCTGGCTTCGCACTATCAAGGAGAAGATTGAATACAGGGGAATGAAGGATGTTGAGGTTACTTTCCCGCTTATTGAAGACATAAGCATGGAAGTGGCAAATAAGTACGGAATGATTCAGCCGGGAGAAGCCACAACAAAAGCAGTGAGGGCAGTATTTTTTATTGATCCCGCTGGTGTAATCAGAACAATTATTTATTATCCCTTAAGCCTGGGCCGTAACTTTGATGAGCTGTACAGGGTGGTTGTTGCTCTCCAGGCAGCCGATGCCTTTGGCGTTGCCATGCCAGCCGACTGGCGTCCGGGTGATGATGTAATTGTTCCTCCCGCAGGTTCATGCGGAACTGCAAAAGACAGGATGGAAGGCAAGGAAGACATGAAGTGCTACGACTGGTTCTTCTGCACCAAACCCATTGATGAGAAAAAGGTCTGGGACGCAATTAAGAAGTAATTACCTTAATGGGAACGCGATGCTTCGCGTTCCTATTTTTTTTCAATTGTAATTTCCCTGGTATCTGTACCACCTGTCTTTGACTCAAGCCTGAATTCCAGGCTTCCTTTTTTCCCATCCATTGCCACTATATACCTTACTATTCTTTTTTCCTTACCCTTAAGCCTGAAACTTGTTTCCTTGCCGCCTGCCATCTGTGTCTCGGTCCGGGTGCCCGTATTTCTTGAACCATAGCCCCCTGAAGTACCAGCGGCATTTTTGCCCGAAGTCTCAATAAGTGTAACATTATCCGAAGGGGTGATAATAAGTTTATCAGGTGTATACCTGTCAAGCTGAACAGACCTGTCGGAAGCCGTTGGGTAAACCCGGTCATTTTTTACATATACATCAACCTGGTAAATATTATCTGTAACAGGCTTTATTGCAATATCATCAATTTCTACCTCCGGAAACTGGCTAACACAGTACAGCACGAACCTGGCATTCTTTTCGGCTTCCATTTCAATATACCTTGAAGGGGGTGTTCGCTGCATATGTTTTTTTGCAGATCCTCCAATCCAGATTTCGCCCAGATCAGGATGCTCAACCTTATGCGGGTTTATCCATCCTTCACCTCCAAGGTCCAGGTCTATCCATTTCATATATTCTTCATCCGATACCCTTCCGTCATTGTCGGTGTCGGCAAGAGTGGCCGGAGAGCCCCATAGTTCAATAAGGTAGGAATAGGCACCAAGCATATTATACGTGGCAGCATGAGCCTGCCCCGACAGTCCCCCGAATACAGGCCTGTAATTTTTAAGTATATATGCTCCCTCGCTCACAATGTCTGTCTGAACATCCAGGTCGTGCCGGGTATCCGGGCTTACATTCCGTGCGAACAGCTGGGCATACTTGTTGGTTTTACGGAGTTCGGCCAGCCTGGCTTCGGTTTGTTCATTCAACCTGCCCTGCTGCTCGGGTGTGGTCTTTATGGCTTGCGGGGCCTGGAACATAATCAACCTTCCGGTATTATGGTAGTGGAATGAAGCAAAAATGTTTGGATGAGCAAGTTGAAATTCCATAACATTGCGTGTTTCCGGCTCAGACATGGGATAGGGGTCGCCTGAATCCAGCCCCCAGCCATAGGGATAATTCCTGTTTGGATCCGGTCCGCCAATATCATCCTCGTTTATCCTGCCATCACCATCATTATCAAAGCCTTCTGAGCCTATCCTGGTAAATCTCAGTCCTTCAAAACCTTCTTCTGCTTCTACAAACCTTCTTTTATCGGCAGATAACCTGAGCAGGCCCCTTGGATCTTCCAGGTACATATTCGACAGTTCACCATCACCATCCACGTCTTCAGTCTGGTCTTCGTCGTAGAGTCCGTCCCTGTCGTTGTCTTCGGGACGATATGGCTCTCTCGGGTTATTGGCTGTATTGGGATATTCCACGAAGCTGTTATTGGCATCTACATTAAGTCCCGGAAGGATGTAGAATGTATTATTATTTACCAGCTCATTAATAAAGGGGTCGTAATCGTACCTGGTAAGAAGATGCCATGCCAGGTAAAGCGAGCAGGTAATCCCGTTTACCTCGTTACCATGAATGGCTCCATCGACCCACATTGCGGGCTTATTATTATGGTCGCCGGTGTTTTTAGAACTGATCGTGAGCAGGTATTGTTCCCTGCCCATTCGGCTTTTGCCTATCGATTCTATATCACATATTGCAGGATAGGCCTTCTGCAGCTCGTGCATTATTTTTGTCCACTCGTTGTAGCTGTAATATCTTTTCCAGTTTATATTAAAATCCATTTCTCCATGCTGGCCACCGGCACTTTTCTGGAGCTTAGCCTGGGCCCTCAGAGCAGAAGAAAAAGTCAGAAAGATGCTTAAACAAAGCAGAACTGCTGTAATTGAATTTTTTAGATTTTTCATAACTGTTTCCTCCACTATTTAATTGAAATATTCTTAACTACGGTGCCTCCTTTTAGTGATGAGACAATAAGCTTCAGATCTGATTTGTCCTTAAGTGCAATAATCCATTCAAGCTCTGCAGACGAATCCTGTTTGCCTGTTCCTGGAACATTTAATACTCCACCCAGGCTGCCAACTGATTTAAAGGGCTGTCCTTCAAGAAACTCTATACTTCCTTTATCACCCACCAGCCACACAACATCTTCCCTGTTCCCGGGTAAGCGGTCTGCTGCAGCCAGGTTGGTTCCAAGCTCTCCCGTATTTTCAACTGTCGCCTTAATCCTTATAATATGATACTTTCCCTTAGCATTTCCGGAGTTGATCCTGTAGCTGTTATTGTCGACAGACACCGAGCCTTCACTGGCGTTTCCGCTATAGAGTATTTCGGTCTTAATATCTTTGATAGCAATTTCCGGTAGCAGCTTTGCCCTGAATAATTCAAACTGCCAGTGATCTTCACAAACCTTGAGCAGGGGTTTTCCCGGGAAGGCATTGTTACGTGCATACTGTGATTTCCATCCTCCTATTTCTCCTTCGCCCAGCTCCGGGTGTTTAAATGCTTTCCAGTCTATAAAGAGGTCTCCTCCATATTCGTCTTCCTGGTATTTTAGCAAAGCCTTTTCACGGGCCATCTGGCTATCGTCACCTTCTGCTATACTGAGTCCGGGTATATCTGCCAGGGGGTTCCAGAGTTCGGTAGTAATGGAATAAATACCGTACTGGGCGTAGAGCCAGTCGGTTGCCATACCATATCCGTACCTGCGGTCGGCTTTTTCATTATAGCTTACCCTCCACCCCCGTGGCAGTTCATAACCTCTCATTTTAGTGTATTTATCTGCATCGGTTCCGGCCAGGATCTTTTTCAGTTCACTTATTTTGCCGGGGTTCTCCCATGCTTCAGGGATTTCCTCACCAATTATTTCGAGGTACTTTTTGCCCATTACAAGGTCGAATACTGCAACATCATTACTGTTCATCCTGGTATGTGGTGCTGTCCCCATCGGCCTGTAGGTAAATCCCCCCGAGGTATGGTAAAACTGTGCCATCAGAATGTTCCTGTAAGTGCTAAAGAATTCTGCTATGGCATGCGATTCGGGTGCCGATGTAGGGTAGTCACCACTTCCTCCTGCAAATCCCTGGTCGTTCCACCATCCTTCAGGGTAGTTACGGTTAAGGTCAATGCCGGCTTCCGGATCCTCGCCCCGTTTGCCGTCCTTGTCATTATCAAGATCTTCTGCAATAAGAGAATATCTTTGCTGCTCAGTTTCCTGGTTCCTTCCCAGCCTTACCATTATTCTTGAATCGCTTTCATCAAGAATATATGATCCCTTATCGTCCTTATACCTGAACGAAGTAATAAAGCCATCACCATTCAGGTCGTCGGGGCCATCTTCATTTATCTGCCCGTCATTATCGTTATCAATCTTCATCGAATTGGCTCTCTGGGCAATTCCCTTTTCAACACTGTTAAAAACACCGTCAGGGTTAATTACCGGGCAGATATAAAAGGCCTTCTTATCAATAAGCTCTGTTATCTCTTCGCTGCTCCCGTAGCCACTTACAAGCTTATCAATAATATAAAGGCATACTTCAGTCCCGGTGTATTCATTACCGTGAGTTGATCCGCTGATAAAATGTCCGGGTTTACCCTGGTGAATCTTCATCTCCGGGACATTATCAACATTTTCCTTACGCTTGTTATATAGCTTAATGTGCCTGTCTATTGTAGTACCTGTTTTCATATTTGAGATTACAAGAACATATACAGGTCTTCCATAATTACTTTCGCCAATTTTAATTAGTTCAGTGATATCAGGGTAGGCATTATTGACCTTTTTAAGGTAATCAAGCGTTCCGCTGAAACCATGATACTTATTAAATGAGATCGGGACTTTCTGCGACATGCTGTTAAGCGGTAACAACAGCATTAATGAAATCATTGCCAGCAGAATAACTGGTTTTTGGAGTCGGGGCTTTAACATGTGTGCCTGAATAAATGATTAATGTTACATATTATGAAATAAATATGAGAAAGAGGCCAGATTTATAATATGATGCAGTGCTTTTTAACTTTTTTTCACAGACTGCTTATTTATATCTACTTTTATAACTGACCAGATTATAAGATTAGGCGAGAGCGAAGTGCATCCACTCGTTCTCAGAATTTCAATTAAATTCCTGGCATATCTTACAAAATTTTAAATCTATGAAAAACAGGGTATACTACATTCTTCTTCTTCTTGCACTGTCACAGCTTTCCTTTGGGCAGGTAAGACTGCCTGCACTCGTTTCTGATAATATGGTGCTCCAGCGCAACGCTGAGGTGAAAATCTGGGGTTGGGCTTCGCCGGGTGAGAAAATTAAAGTTACCACCGACTGGATTGATAAGGCATTTTCAGTTACTGCCGGCGATGATGGCAGATGGCTCTTATTATTACCTACAGGCGAGGCAGGCGGACCTCACAGTATAACTATAGAAGCAAAAAATAAGATTATCCTCAGCAATATTCTTTTTGGTGAGGTATGGCTGTGCTCGGGACAATCGAATATGGAATATACATTTAAAATGTTTGGAGGCTGGTCGAATACTTACTTTACGAATACACTTAAAGACATTATTAATAACGACTATTCGCAGATCAGGTTGTTTGAGCTGGAAAAGAAGGCATCCCCCGATCCTCTCTATGATTGCAAAGGTAAATGGGACCTGCCAGGCAAGGATATCGTTGAAGATTTCAGCGCCCTGGCATGGTTTTATGGAACAGAATTATTTAAAAGCCTTGATGTACCGGTTGGCCTTATTTCATCGAGCTGGGGAGGTACTCCTGCAGAAGCCTGGACCAGCACTGAGACACTTGAAGAAAACCCGGATCTTTCTTTTTACAGCTACGAAAATACATCGGGCAGGAGTGAACAGGGCAGATCTTCTCACCTGTTCAATGCAATGATTAATCCCCTCCTGGATTTTTCAATCAGGGGTGTTATCTGGTACCAGGGCGAGGCTAACAGGAATGATGCATATCATTACAGGAAATTATTCCCGGCAATGATAACTGACTGGCGAACAAAGTTTAAGCAGGGTGAATTCCCTTTCTACTACGTTCAGATTGCACCTTACAGGTATAATGAAGCACTCAGCGGAGCCCTGCTCAGGGAAGCGCAGCTAATGACTCTGTCAGTTCCTAATACAGGAATGGCGGTAATTACTGATATTGGCAATCCTGATGACATACATCCTGTCAATAAACAGGAAGTTGGTCGCAGACTGGCTCTGATTGCTCTTGCGAAAACATACGGACAGGATTACCTTGAATATTCAGGGCCAATATTTAAATCATTGGAAATAAGTGGAGCCAGAGCAATAATATCCTTTGATTATGCCGGGTACGGGCTTGTAGTAAAAGGTGAAAAACCAGGTAATTTCCTTATTGCAGGCAGTGACAGGATCTTTTACAGTGCTGATGCACTTATCGAAGATAATAAGATAGTACTGAGCAGTCCTGAAGTAAGTGAACCTGTTGCTGTGCGTTTTGGTTTTGGGAATACTGACGAGCCAAATCTTTTTAATACAGCCGGACTGCCTGCCTCACCCTTCAGAACAGATGACTGGATTATAAATACTATTCCCCTGACTATTAAGGCCGAGGTAAGCGGAAAGAAGAATACTTACAGGATTAGCATGAGTTGCAATGATAAGTCGGCTGTTATCAGGTACACTCTCGATGGCTCAGATCCGCTTATTAATTCCAGGATTTACCAGAAACCTTTTATGGTAAAGGGTCCTGTAGATATTAAGGCCAGAACATTTCTGAACTCTGTTGGATCTGAATCCATTGAGAGCGCAAAACTGGCCGGGCATGATGCAGGAAGTATTAAAATCAGCCTTGAATATCCTTACAGTCCGAGATATCATGGAGGAGGTGTCCTGGGGCTTGCAGATGGCTTATCCGGCTCTGACCAGTTTACCGACGGCAGGTGGCTTGGATTTGAAGGTGATGATTTTGTGGCAACAATAGAACTGTCGAAGAAAAAATGGCTTAAAAGTGTCAGCATGGGTTTCCTGGCCAATACCGGATCATGGATATTCCTGCCAGATGAAATTGAAGTATTATATTCTGCTGATGGTAAAAATTATATATCTGCAAGCATATTAAAGAATCCATTTAAAAACAGCCGGGAAGTTGTTATGCAGGGACGAATTGAAGTGTCGCTCGATATAGAACAGGACAATGTAAGGTATTTAAAGATCAGGGCCGGGAACATAGGTGTCTGTCCCGACTGGCATCCTGGTGCGGGTGACAAAGCATGGTTATTTATAGATGAAATAAGCATTAATTATTAATCTATAATCTTTAAATCAAAGATCTCACTTGATCCTGCTCCGCAGCTTATTATCGACTTCATACCACTGTCCACTGCAGCGTTTGTCCTGAATACCTTATTCCGGCTTACATGGTAAATATTTCCCGAGGTTGGATTGGGACCTGTTGGCACAAAAACAGTTACAAAGTCACTTCCCTCGTGATCGTCGGTAATAAATCCTGTCATAAGTGTGCCTGAGTTGAAGATATCAACCAGCACAACCTCGGAGAAGAAAGACCTGTTTTTCCCAAAGAACTGCATAACAGTATCCCTCGCAATCTTATAGCCCGGGATTTTCAGAAGATATTTTTCCTCAAGTACTTCGTTAAAGAACCTGCCCATACGGGTACGGATAACCAGGCCTATAAAGAAAAATAATCCAAGCACTGCAGCAAATACAACCACATAGAGAATTGCAAGCTGAATATCCGTGTCTACTTCTACAAGGTTTACAATTGGCTCAAGATATCTTTTTATAATGTTAAAGATCCATCTGAAGAAGATAAATATTAATGCCATGGGAAGTATGGCGGCAAATCCCCCAAGCAGAGTTGTTTTGAGGAAGTTTTTCAGTCTTTTAAAGAAAGATAGTTTCATATGCTGTGTTTTATATTTTCACTAAAAGGATAAAGTTAAGCAATAAAATTATCGCTGTGTAATAAGGCACCTAAAGCTAAAGGTATTTTAAATCAATAAATGAATAATGCTTTTTTTGCTCTTATGATCAATAAACAATCCTTTTATTAATGGAATGTGCTTTGAAATATTTAAATTTAGAAGTCTGTTAACCAACTAATGCTGATGAAGGGCCGAACCAACCTGCTTTTAAGAATTTTTATTTCATTAGGACTGACCCTGGTACTGTCTCTTTTACTTTTTAAACTGCAACAGCCCTATTTAGCCACTGTCGAAAAAAGCTTTCCCTTTGAATGGGACAAGAGAACCAGGTTTACTGACCTGAACAGCGATGGAAAATCGGAAAGAATTTCACTTTCTGTAAAATCATTGGGCCGAACCGGGATTATAGTTTATGATCATAATGATAATATTATAGATCAATATAATATCAGGGGCAGGTATGTTAAAAGATCGGATATCCTTTATGGTGATTATGATAACGACAGCCTGTCGGAGTTATATATTTTTACCTATATGGAGGATTCACTGTTTTTAAATGTTTTAAATGTTTATAACAGTAAGAACCCGCTTACACTTACAAAGTATATTGAAGGTTGCAGAACACTGGATGGAGAAGCCTGGTATGCCATTACCGGAACAGTAATGCAGGATGTGAATGATGATGGATATAAGGAATTGTATTTTTCTATTGCTGCAGGCTTTACCCTTTATCCCAGGGCTCTTTTCCGCTACGATCTTAAGAACGATTTGCTTATCCATTCTGATACTGCTGGTGTAAGTCCACGTTATTACCTCAGGTCGGATGATCTTACAGGCGATGGATTTTTGGAGATATGGGGTCAGAGTAACGCCGTAGGCAATTTTAAGTCCCCTGTGCCTTATAATGATTCCAGTGCCTGGGTAATGATCTACGACAAAGACCTTAACTATCTTTTTGAGCCTTACGAATTCAGAGGATATACATCGGTTGTGGATATCAGGACGATTGGAAGCAGTGAAGATAAAAAACTCTTTGTAAGCCGGCAGATCAGCACAAGTAATGATACACTGGGAAGGGAGCTGGCTATAATGTCGCTAAGCGGTGACATGCTTTACAACTTCCCCTTAAATGAAGTTAATTTTTCGGGATACCTCTTAAGCTACTTTTATTCAGGCAGGATTTACTGTTTCGATACTTTCGGAACGGCACTGATTTTCGATGAAAAGCTTAAGCTCCTTAAGAGAATTGAAAGGAGTACGGTAAAAGGTATATTGTATGGCCCGGTGAAGCTTGCAGATGGGAAGGACTATGTGATGTTTCTTTCACCGGAAGGAGTCCTGAATATATTAAGTCCGGGTTTAAAGTTATCTGCAAGCCTGCCTCTTAACGATACCGAGGGTTTCCAGGTTCAGCCTGTAATCACTTCAACAGGCAGCAATAAAACAGGTTTCCATCTCAGGACAGCAAATTTCGATTACAATATCACCTTTCAGAAGAATCCCGGCAGGTCTTATATATTTATTTATGCCCTTGTTATTTATATTCTCTTATTTGCATTTATCTGGCTTATCCAGCTTATGCAACACCGGCAGGAAGAGAAAAAAAGGAAGATTGAATCCCAGATAAAGACTCTCCAGCTTCAATCAGTAAAAAGCCAGATGAGTCCTCATTTCATTTTTAATGCTCTTAACTCAATATCGTCGATGTATATAAAAGGTGATACTGCCAGGGCAGACAGCTTCCTGACAAGTTTCAGCAGAATGATAAGAGAAGTTGTGGATTCATCCGACAGGATAATTGTTAAACTGAGTGAGGAAGTAAGATTTGTGCAGAGCTACCTTGAACTTCAGAAGGTAAGATATGGCGACAGGCTTGATTACCTTATTGAAATACAGGACGAATGTTCTTCAATAATGATCCCTTCATTGAGTGTACATACCTTTGTTGAGAATTCAATAAAACACGCTTTTCCCGCGAATAAGAGTAAAATGAATATCATGCTTGAGGCAGAGTGTGTAAACGGAATGGCAAGGATTACTATTCGGGATAATGGTATAGGCTGTAAAAGCAGTAAATCAACTGATCGTGAAGGGAAAGGAACAAGGCTGGTATCGGAGATCTTTGGAGCATATAATCTTATATACAGGAAAAAGATAAGCTACACCCTCTCGGATCTTTCTGAAACAGGGGAACAAAATTCTACGGGTACACTTGTTCAAATAGATATTGAGCTATGAAAGAAATAAAAGCTTTTCTGTTAGACGACGATCCTGATGCTCTGCTCAGACTTGAATATTTACTTGGGAAGCACCCGGAAGTAAGGATAACGGGGTCGGAGACCGATCCGCAGCAGGCTGTTCACCAGATAAAGAGTAAGCGTCCTGATCTGCTCTTCCTTGATGTTGAAATGCCTGTTAAGGGGGGATTTGAGATACTGGACAGTATCAGGCAGGAAAATTTCTGTCCGGCAATTGTACTGGTAACCGGGTATAATAACTACGCTATTAAAGCAATAAAGGAATCTGTACTTGATTACCTCTTAAAACCTGTCGATCCCGATGAGCTCAGCCTGACAATAAAAAAGTATATCGCTAATTACCAGTTAAATACAGATAGTATTATCTGCCAGGCTGCAGATCTTACTGAAAGGGAAGCAGAGATTTTTGACCGCTTACGGGAAGGAAAAACCAGCAGGGAGATTGCGCAGGCACTTAGTATTTCAAAAAACACAGTAGATACCCACAGGCGCAGGATTTTAAAAAAACTGGGATTAAGATCAACAACCGAAATTCACCTTAAATATCCCTTACTAAAATAAAAAACAGCCACCACCGGAGGGTGATGGCTGCAATTTGCCGGTTGGGATAGAAGGTCCGGGAAAGTACCCGGTTTCATACCCTGCTCTTAAGAATGGTTCGTTTCGGTTAGAACTAATACCTAAGCATGGACAATGTATTGCTAAATTATGGTGATTGAAATACTCACAAATGAGTATTCTTACATCTGCACTTCTGGTGGCAGAAATGGTGATCCTGATTATATTTGTATTATTTCACTATATTATGGTCTTTAAACCCTAAAGTTAGCCGCTGATGGTATCTATTGAAAATAAAGCTGATTCTGATTGTTCTGACAATATTGCCCCCATTTATGTTGTGTCGGGGGGCAAAGGAATGGCTGCAAATACCCTGGTTCAGTCTGTGCTGATCCAGTTCCCTGATAACCGTATTCCCCTTATTGTTGTGCCAAATGTTGACTCGATGGATAAAGTCAAGGATACGGTAATAAGGGCAAAGGAGTCGTGCGGAGTTATTGTGCATACCATGGTCGATCCGCTTATGAGGGAGATACTGCTGTCAGTGTGCGAATCGTACGGAGTTAAGCACTTTGACCTTGTTGGAGACCTGTCGGATCATATTTCGGCCCTGCTTCAAAAAGAACCTATAAGTAAGCCAGGTTTGTACAGGCTCAGGAATATTGAATATTTTTCAAGGGTGGAGGCAATAGAGTTTACCATGAAGCACGACGACGGCTTAAATGTTGAGAAGATATCAAAGGCTGATATAGTGCTTGCAGGGGTGTCGCGTACCGGCAAAACCCCTCTCAGCATCTATATGGGTATGTTTGGATGGAAGGTAGCCAATGTACCTCTTGTACCGGGTATTGAACCTCCCCCGGAGTTATTTATTGTTGACAGTAACCGTGTTTTCGGGCTTACCACAACACCCCATTACCTTATTGCGCAGCGTACAAACAGGGTTAAGCAACTGGGTTTGAGACCCGATGATGATTATATTACACCCAGGAGTGTAAGGGATGAGCTTGAATATGCCAACCGCATATTCAAACGCGGCGGATTCAAGGTTTTTAATATTACAAATAAACCAATCGAATCCACCGCAAATGAGATTCTGACCATTCTTACCGACACCTTTGGCCAGGATGAATGGCGAAAACCCGGAGAGCGTTAATACTATTCTTTCTTCCAGTCGGGAAGTCTGCCCGGTGTAAGGGGCGCTCCAAGATCTGACAATCTCTTATCCATAGAATCAAATTCTTCCTGCAGGGCTTTGACTTTTTCAAGCACAGGGGCAAATTCTTCGGCTGCAATCTCATAGTTGCGTTTCGAGGTAGCAGTTATATTAGTAGTTGCTCCCATGTTATCAAAAGCGGCATTCCTGGCACGTGAGCGCAGGCTATAATCTGCATCAAGGTCAAGGGCAGCATAATCCCTGTCGCCATTCAGTGTAAACTGGATTTCCTTAAGTTTTTCTTCAAGAATATTAATTCCTTCAAGCAGGTCCTTTTCAGTAGCGGCATTAGAGAATTTTGCTGCAGCTTTATATGCAGGTATCTTCTCTTCCATATCGCTTATGGCAGCTCCGACAGCACGTATTGCATTGTCAAGTTTCAGAACCTTGAGTTTAAAATTAACCATCTCCTCCCTGTTTTCAGCCGGTATCGTTCTGTTATTAAGTTCCTTAATCACAAACTCAAGCGGGCCAGCCAGTTCGCTTATCGTTCCCTTAACATTTTTTGACAAGGATACCTGGTATTTGCCGGGCAGAACAAAAACATTGGATGAGGGAAGACCCCTTGTGGGTGTTGCATCTGCACTTCTTACGCTGAGGTCGGCAGGATAGGTCATATCCCAGCTAAGCTGGTTCAGTCCTTTTTGCAGGGGCGTCCTTAATTCTCTTATAGTTTTACCGTTCTCATCGCAAATCGAGAAGACCAGGTAGGATGGGAGTTCATCTTTTTCAGCCTTGTATTCTTCAATAGTGGGATATGGAATGGCCTGTCCTTTCTTAAATGCTTCCTGCTCTCTTTTCTGTCTTTCAGATTTGAGTGTGCTAACTCCATCCTTTATCCAGTAGGTAAAAACAACTCCGTTTTCAGGGTTTGGCACACTGAAATAATCCTGACCCTGGAATCCTTTTTCCTTTGTTCCCAGTCCGCCAAGTGGTCTCCATGTATTATAGAGGAAGGCATCTTTTATACCAAAGAGGTAAGCTTCTTTTTCGATATTTTCAGGGACAAGCTCACGCAGTGGGGCATAATTATCGAGCACATAAAAACCCCTTCCAAAGCTTGCAAGCACCAGGTCGTTCTCCCTTTCCTGGATAGCCATATCCCTTATATTTATGGTTGGCAGGCCTGCCTTTAGTCTTTTCCAGTTTTTGCCACCGTTTAATGTAACAAAAACACCGTACTCGGTTCCTGCAAAAAGAATATCGGCTTTTACGTGATCCTGGCAAAGGGCATATACTGCACCTTCCGGCAGGTCGCCCGAAATGCTGGTCCAGGTGGCACCCTTGTCAGAGCTCTTATATACATAGGGGGTGAAGTCGCCCGACTTATGATTATTAAAGGCAGCATATACAACATTTACATCGTGCTTATCGGTCACAAGATCATACACATAGGTATATTCAGGCACTCCCGGAAAGCTGTTTACCTGTCTCCAGGTTTTACCGTCATCTTCGGTAATATTAATCTGGCCGTCGTCAGTACCAACATAAATCAGGCCTGCTTTCAGCCGCGACTCGTCGAGTGATACCGCTGCCCCGTATCTTGATGTTGAGCCGTTCTTTGCCACTGCATCCATTGGCCACACCTTTCCCATCACAGGCCAGAGGTTGCGATCGATATTACGATCAAGCTCCCCGCTTATAACTTCCCACGTATCGCCCATATCAGTACTTTTAAAGAGCTTGTTGGCAGCAAAGTAGAGGGTTTTATGGTTGTGCGGACTTACCATAACAGGAGAGTCCCAGTTCCAGTTATATTCTTTTTCTCCTTTACGTGGTTTAGGCACAACATTTACCATTTCACCACTTAGCTTATCGAAGCGCATCAGGTTACCATGCTGGCTCTGTGCATAAACGATATCAGGGTTAAGCGGGTCAACAACTGATTCAAACCCGTCGCCTGTTACGGTAACTATCCAGTCAGACGAAACAATACCATGATCGCTCAGGGTCTGTGACGGGCCTACCAGGCTATAGTTATCCTGTGTTCCTCCCATAATATTGTAAAAGGGGAAATCGTTATCGACACTTACCTTGTAAAACTGGGTAACGGGGAGGTTGGTAAACATCCTCCAGTTTTCGTTATCGAAGGTTTCGTATACGCCACCATCTGTTCCTTCAATACAATGGTTATTATCGTTTGGATCGATCCACAGGCAATGATTGTCATAGTGCTTGCTTTTCTCACCCCTGTTTCGGAAAGTCTTTCCGCCATCGTCAGTAACCTGGGTAAATACATTCATTATATAAACCCTGTCTTCGCTTACAGGATCGGCAACAAGCTCCTGGTAGTAATTGCCACTCGATACGCTGCTGCTCATTCTTTCCCACGATGCACCGCGATTGGTGCTCCTGTAAAAGCCACCCTTGCCGGCCTGGGCTTCAACCACTGCATATATCTTTTCGGGGTTTACAGGAGAAATGGCCATCCCTATTCTTCCTTTATCGCCTGAAGGCAGGCCACGGTTTATTTTTATCCAGTTTTTACCTGCATCTGTCGACTTATATATACCCGACTCAGGACCGCCACCCAGGTAGGTCCATTGCCTTCTTCTTCTCTGGTGGGCGGTGGCATACAGTACATCCGGGTTGCGTGGATCCATATGTATTTCGTTAAAGCCGGTATGTTCGCTTACTTCAAGTATAAGTTCCCATGTTTCCCCTCCGTCGGTGCTTTTATATATGCCACGGTCGCCACCGGCACTCCATAGCGGTCCATAGGCAGCAACATACACAATATCTGAATTACCGGGATGAATCTTTATCATTCCAATATGTTCCGATTCTTTAAGCCCGACATTTTTCCATGATTTTCCGCCATCGATCGATTTATAAACGCCATCACCGTATGAAACGGATCTCTGGTTATTGTTTTCGCCTGTACCAACCCATATTACATTATGGTTGTTCGGATCCATAGCCAGGCAGCCTATCGAGTATGAGCCTTCGTTATCAAATACAGGGTCGAAGGTAACTCCGCCGTATTCTGTTTTCCATACCCCGCCGGCTGCTGCGGCAACAAAGAATTCCTTATGGTTATCAGGGTTGACAGCCAGGTCGGATATCCGCCCCGATGTAAGTGCAGGACCTACGCTTCTGAATTTAAAACTATTAAGAGATACTCCGTCGAGTGGATCTTTGCCAGCTTCTTCAGTTTTATTATTGTTTTTTCTTTTCTGGGCACTGGTCTGTGGCACCATTAAGGAGAATAGCATAAGCAATACGATCAATCTAAATACCAGGCTTTTCATATCGGTAATAATTTGGTTTATTTTACGAAAAGCTAAGATAAAGAAAGTTTATAAAGTTTATAAAGTTTATAAGGTTTATAAAGTTGAGTTGGTTGAGATGGTTTAAAAAATTTAGCGGCTTCAAAATTAATTGAAGGGTCCTTATACCTTAATTGCAATGGAAGAGTAAACCAGAGAATATATTACCTCAGGTTTCTTATTATCGCTAAAACAGAATCATATAAGCTTTTAGAGATACTGGAGATCATAGACAAAAGATCCTGTTGATTTGCTTCAAGAAGTGCCTGTAACTCTTCTTCGGTAAGAGTAGGGGTAACTTCTGGTCTGGTATTCAATATATTCTCAATATCTGTTGTTGGGTCATAATTGAAGGTCAGAATAAATTCAGACCAGGCACTTAGCATTAAGTCCGGATTCTGTGGCGGTGGCGGATAATATGCTGAATACCCAATATCTTCGGGTATCTGTTCATAAATATCACGTTCGTCCTCCTGGGCAAAGATTAAGCAGGAAGAAATAAGAAATAAAGCTGTAATTAGGATTGACTTTTTCATGTTTAAACAGAGATTGATTATATGACAAGTTAAAAAATAAAGAAGTTGCAGTCAAATAATTTATTATCAGGTAACATCCTGAGTCTATGCCTTAAAGCATTAACCATAATCCCGGCATTAATAACGTTATTAATAACGGCAATGTTTTTATGGAGTAGTTGTAAAGTATAGCAGCCTGGCTAGTTAATTCATTAAATGTTAGTTAGGCGATTATGTAAATATATTATACTGGCGACTTTTAACTGATTGCAGGTAGCCATTTATTGGTGCAAACTGGTTTAATTAATGGAATTTGAAAAGATTACAAAAAAACTATATTTTTGCACCACAATTATGGCCCCATAGTTCAAGGGATAGAACGGAAGTTTCCTAAACTTCAGATTCAGGTTCGAGTCCTGGTGGGGCTACATGATCAAAGCCTTTCCGCATTTGCGGAAGGGCTTATTTTTTTGTGCGAATTATACTGGTATTTATGAGCAACAAAGAAATAAGCCCTTAAGGCGCGAAGCGCCTGAAAGGCTTTGATCATGGGCTGTTAATGCATTAGGTCCGCCGCGTATTTCGCGGCATTCCTGGTGTTTTTAAATCAGGCCAGTTCTATGGGCTGTTAATGCGGCAGATAGTGGATAGCAGCGTAAGCTGACAGCAAATCAGTAGTCAGCATATTGGATAATTATTTAGATTTACCCGAATATAGTTCTCTTATAATATCTATTTTGTTGGTATCCTCGAGCAACGCTCTGTCAGAAAACATCATGATTCCGCTTGCGGGAGATGAGCTTCCTTGCAGCATTGCTTCCCGAAATTCTTCGGGGCTTACTTCTTCAGGAGTATTATGTGCCTGCACAATGGGCCAGATTTCAGGCTTATTTTCAGGGCGCACGGAGTTACTTACCGAATCCAGCCAATTTATATATTCACCAATCCAACTGACAGGGCGGTCTTTTATATGATGGAAGAGCATCGGGGACAAAACATCAGCCTCCATGACGAATTCATTTATATCTATGCCCAGTATACGGTAAAGGGCAGAATCAAATTCACCAGGATACCAGGGACAATAAAACAAGCCTAAAAAAGCTTCCGGTTGGAGACTCTTTTGGATTTGCTTCAGATCGATTATCCAGTCGCTTAGTATGCTGCTGCGCCAGTCTCTCCATTCTTTTTCGTAAAAGGATAGGATATAATTGGAAATTTCAGGAATATTGTCCCCTGGGATATCAATATTGTATTTACTTGAAAATAAATCTGTACATCGCTCACAAAAACAAGTCTCAGGTAAAATTGGATCGGGAGTTTCAAATTGTGCATGCCAGTGCAGATAATCAAGAAAAACACCATCTACCTTATACCGATTAAGGATGCTTGTAAGATTCTCTCTCCTGTCTTTCTTAAAATCAGGGCATGTGGGGCAAATACCCATAAACCAATCAGCAGGAGGTGATGCTTCTCCTGTGTTTTCTATAGGCCAGCATTGAGGATTGTTCTCAAGATATTGTCGTCCAAGTAATACAGGAAACTCTACAAAAACCTTACACCCCTGTTCAAGTGCTGCACTGTACAATTCATCATTGAGCGAATAGCTTCTGACAAATATTGCATTTATGCCTAATTCATTAAAAGTATAACCGGCTTTCAATAATGTACCAGGATCACCATAAACTCCCTTAATAAGAACTTTTTCTGTATTATTATTTCCGGAATCGCATGCTGAAATACAAATAATCAGTAATAAAGTAACAAGTATGGTGTGTGCATAATAAAATCTCTTAATCATGATTTTTATCCCTTTATTTTATAAAACGAGAATAACTGGATATTATATAAAATTACATGACAATATGTTTAAAGTCAAATTATTATTGAATGCTATAATCAAGATTACTATTAAGACTCATCTAAAGCAATCACAGCCTTAAATGATAATACCACTGGTGGAGCTACCAGTTATATTTGTAAGCATCTACCCTACAGATGGATAGATGCTGATTGTTTTTCTACTCATTCCCTGATATATCTGATTTTTCCCCGGAATGGCACAATGACCGGAGGTACTTTTGGTCTATTTTACTTCATTTCTGTCCTTTAGTCCGTTTTTGCAGCAATAATCTTCTCAAAATACCCCTTATATGTTACAAAAATATGTTACATTTACCCCTGATATATTACATATATATGTATCTTGAACGAAAACTATATAGCAAACTGCTTGATTGGAAGGCTTCTGAACGAAGGAAACCATTGATTATCCGAGGTGCAAGACAGGTAGGTAAGTCGACTTTGGTAAGGACGTTTTCGAAAGAGTACATATTTTTTATAGAGATCAACCTGGAGCGGAATGAGGATAGAGACCTTTTCAATCTGTCATCTGTTAGAGAAGTGCTTGAAGTCCTTCAGCTTCGGAAAGGAATGGTATTAAATCAAACCCCATTCTTGCTGTTCATTGATGAAATACAGGAATCTCCAGCAGCAATACAAATGCTCAGGTTTTTTTATGAGGATTATCCTGAAATTCATGTGATCTGTGCCGGGTCCCTGCTTGAATTTGCACTGGATGATATTGATTCATTTCCTGTTGGAAGGGTCCAGCAATTAGTATTGCATCCTTTCGATTTTGAAGAATTCTTAAATGCTGTGGGAAACAACAGGGCTTTAGAGGCCCTGAATTCCATACCGATCCAAAAACACTTTTTTGATGTTCTTATTAACTTTTTTCATCAATATGTGAACATAGGAGGAATGCCAGAGATTGTATTAAACTATATTACCAAAGGCAGTCCTGTTGGCCTACATGTAATATATGAGGAGATATGGCAATCATACCTGGACGATATAGAGAAATATGGTAAAAATCAAACACAGAAAAATGTCCTGAGACATATTCTTCAGACCGCAGCACATGAGAAGGACCGAATTACAATGGGAGGATTCGGCAATTCGGCATATAAGAGCAGAGAGGTTGGTGAAGCACTCAGGGCCCTGGATAAGTCAAGATTGATCCAGCTTGTTTATCCAGTTACAAGTACTGAGCTTCCTGCACAGGTTGACTATTCCCGTAAACCACGGTTACAATTTCTTGATACGGGTCTGCTGAATCATGCTCTTGGAATACAGTCAGAATTAATCGGATTGAAGGATTTTAGTGATGCATACAGAGGAAGGATCATACAGCATGCGGTATATCAACAGCTTCAATCCCAGATTTCAGAAACAAGCCGGCGTTTGCATTTCTGGGTAAGAGAGAAAACAAATACTACTTCTGAAATTGACCTGATCTATTCACATCTTCAATTTCTCATCCCTATCGAGCTTAAGTCAGGCCCCCGGGGAAAACTGAGGTCCTTACATCAGTTTATGGAACGGGCAAATCATTCTTATGCATTTCGAATGTTGGCAAATTCATATCATGAGGAAAAAGTACAGACTCCCAGCGGAAAACAATTCACACTCTATAATTTACCCTATTTTCTTGCCTCAAGAATTCCTCAATATATTGAATGGGTTGTAAACAAGAGAGAATGAATCACGGTGGTAGAAAAAATCCATTTATATTGTATTTCCCATTTTTGGTAAACATTTGAAATGAAACTGAAATCACAATGAATTTCGAGTAACTAACTCTATGATAATCAGATATAGTTAATGAATTCAAACAGAAAATGTGGGGAATTTAGGCAAAATCAGGCCAGTTCTATGGGCTGCTATTGCGGCAGGTCTATGCCATGAATGCTCTTATGGGAAGTTTATACCAGGGTGCTATACCATCAGATTTATGAACAGCGCTGGTGTAGAGCTTATTAATAAATGTCGCACTTATTTCTTTAGATTGTATACAAATACCGTGACAAACCTATTAATTATACCTCGTTTTATGCGGTCTTGCATTTTTTTCTTTATACTAAATAATCATGTTTTCATTATTAGCTATTGCTATTTACTTTTTTTATAAAGGCTTCAAAACGTTCCTGAATTTCACCTTTAAAATTATCGTCATTCAAATGAGTTTTCATAAAAGCATCAGTATCTTCTTTTTTATCATCGGGTAAAACCAGATCAATCGGAAATGCCTGGCAAAAAACACATTTATCTTTTAAGATGCTTTCTACTTCTTTGAAAACTAAACCGTGCCCAAATTTTTCATCTTTCTTTTCATAAGTACTACCACAAGAGCTTACAAAAACCAATTTATGTATACGGTCAAAATACTTATTGATGAAACTGCGAAGAGGAGGAATAAGCTTGCCCATCCAGATTGGACCGCATAGTACAACTCTATCGTATTCCCCAATATTGGTTTTTATAGCTTTGATACCCAAATGTATGTTCATTAAAAACAAAAGAAAAATATTTAGCCGTGGCTTAATCTCTTCAAGTTCACAGGATAAGCTTTGAGAAATTTTTTTGGCCAGGTACTTATTACTGCCCTTATTCGAATAATAGATTACAATTGTTTTCATTTTTTTTATTTAAAATATGGATTGTTTTGACGCAGAAAAACACCCGTCCGACCGGAGCCAGCCGGGCGGGCCCGTCGGACCGTAGCCAGCCGGGCAGGCCCGTCCGAACGGAGCCAGCCGGGCGGGCAAAAAGCATGACAGGCAAATTGATTATACCGCACCTTGTATGCTGTTATTATTTGTTGTTATCCTTTCCGCCTCAACAGAAGTCTTAGGTTTAAAATAGCCTTCCAATTCACTCAGGGTATTATCAGAAGTTAAAAGATCTTTTACTACCCGGCCTTTTTCTAAAATTACAATGCGCTGACTTACTTCAGCAATATGATTTAAGTCGTGGCTGGAGATTAGCATGGTTAAGTTGTTTTTTTGATGCAACACTTCAAGTAGAGTCTTAAGCCGTATCTGAGATGAAGGATCCAGGCTGGCAAAGGGCTCGTCTAAGATTAAAACTTCAGGTTGGCTAATAATAGCACCAAAGATACCAATCTTCTTCTGATTGCCTCTCGAGAAGTCGCGAATGTATTTGTTTTTATTAAGAACTTCATCGCCAAAGAAATCGGCAAAATCATTATAAAAGATTTCTAAATCTTCTTTGGTCACGCCGTTAATGTCTGCAATAAACTTGAAGTATTCTTCGGGTTTTAAAAAATCAATTAAAAAGCCCTCGTCTAAAAATGAGCCGGTGTATTTTTTCCACTGGCTGTCTTTGTTTACCGCAATGTCCTTGCTTAATACCTGGCCCTGGTCTGCATTAATTAAATCTAAGATAAGTCTGAATAAAGTGGTTTTTCCTGCGCCATTATTTCCAACTAAACCAAACGATTGGCCTTGTGGAATATTTAATTGCACGATATCTAATACTTTAACTGCATTATATGCTTTTACCAGATGATCTATCTTAATCATGATGTATTCTTTTTTTATTTATTTCTAAAACCTTCCGACATAAGATGTCGCTTACCAATAAAACGTTGGGTAATCAGATCCAGCATCTTTTCCCGGAAAAAAATACCTGAAATTCCCAGGGCACCTATAAGAGCAATGCCTATATTGCTTTGATTTATTAGACGAAAGGGAAGTTGGATCAGTACCGGAATGACTAATATAGGGATCATTAAAAAAAAATGTCTTCCGCTTATACCCTGGTAATTGAATGCCGAACCTTTTGAAAGATCCATATGTTTGTTGTTGTTCGTTGCAAAGTAGAGCAGCAACAGACTATTGACACCAATGTTAAACAAAAAGCAAGCACTATTAATTATCAGAATATCTATACCAAAAAAGACGTAGAATGTTGATAAAAGGAAAATGATAGTACTGCTTGAAAGCATCAGGAAGTACTTAGCTTTTATATATTCCTTGTAAGTGTTGTTCGAGGTCAGCATTAAATCGAAATGCCCTGATTCCCACGCAAAGAAGTATAAGCCAAAACTCATAATAAAGCCTCCCGAAATAAATATTCCAACGAAAATCTTAAAACCATCACTTTCGAGATAATCAGGGTTGGTGTAGAAGATCAAGCCATACAATACAAATAGTGGTATCATAAACAGCATGTTTCTTGTTCGCTTATTTCTAACATACATTTTTAGTTCGAGTAAGGCAAAGGTTCCAATCTTTCCGAAGCGGTCTAAATATTTAAGGTTTTCCAGGCTGCTTCTTTGATTAGAATCGCCCTTTCCAAAGTCTTCGAGGGAAAAGTGTTTGTATAGCAACTGGAAATTGAGGTAGTAAGCCATGGCAAATAATAAAATCCCTGCCAATAGCCATAGAGGATCCTTTATCACTTGCATAAAGACCTCAGAAGAGAGGGCTTGAAGATTAATAATTTTAAACTGATCTAATAAAAGAATACCTGCCACAGATGCTAAGAAGAGGTAAAATACATATTCGTGCTTTATCTGTACTCTTTTTATGTAAATAGATAAATAATTAATAAATAAATCGCTAATAATAACGATAGTAATTATCAACCAGAAGGTGTAAGCATCCAGGTGTTCTTTCAAACCAATAGATATAGCCAAAACAAAAGTAACAGGGAGGATATTAAGGCTGTTAAACAAAGGTTTTGTAAGGATGAAGTTTACAAGCTTACTTTTACTAATAGGTAAATTAAGATAGGGTGTTACCATAAAAGTTGGCAGTTTCTGCAACATATACCGGCTTATAAGAATGGCCAAAAAGAAATATAATCCATAGCGCAATAGATCGCTAACAGGATTTTGCGAGTTTTCGGCAAGTGCAGAGCCGAGGTAGAATCCACCTCCAAGCAACTCAATGAATAAAAAAACAAAGATAAATCCCATAAATATTTTAATCCCAGCACTTCTGGATGCCGCAGCAGATCTAGTGGCTGCTTTCCATTGATGTGATAGTAATGTGAAATTCTTCATAAATGTTCAGTTAAAGCTTTTCAGTTTTCATCTTATTGTATCATCATATCTTACCAGGACAACAGTCAAATTTTATATTTTATCTTTTTCCGGTAATGGGTATCCCGGCAAAATAAGTAAATCTCAAAGGTATTGAAAAACTTGTGTTAAAATATTTCCGATGGTTTACGGGGAGAAGCGGCCAGCGGTTCGTAGCTTATCGAACCACGGGAACGCGGGACGAGATAATTGATTATACTGCACCAGGCATATTAATTTATTCTATCCATTTAATATTTTACATACAAATCACACATACAAAGATATTTTATTGTAAGTTTAAAAGTCTCTTGATATTTAACCTAAACAATTATCAGAATGAAAGAACTCTTAAAATTGACCCTGGTAGTTATTCTGGCACTGGGATTTCTTTCTTCCTGTGAAACTTTAGACATGGAAGAAACTATCGACGAAGCTATGGTATTTAAATCGGCTTCAATTGAAAAACAAAGCTACATTGTTGTTTTAAATGATGCTGAGCTTAACACCGAGCTGTCAAAACTAAAAGACTACGACAAAAAGAAAGCAAAAGTAAAGTCTACTTCTGCTAAAATTTTAGAACGTGCTGGTATTACGGATGGAGACATTGGTTATACATACAGTATTGCGTTAAAAGGTTTTTCGGTTAAGCTTCCGCCGGGTCAGCTAAAAAAACTGGAAGCAGATCCTTCTGTAGAATACATCGAAAAAGATCAACCAGTATTTTTGAAACTACCAACAAATATTTTAAAAAGGCCAACACCTACACCCGACGAATCAACACCATACGGTATTCCACGGGTTGGTGGTGGAGCCACCTATTCGGGCTCAAATGTAGCCTGGGTATTAGATACCGGAATAGATTTAGATCACCCAGACCTAAATGTTGACGTTGGCAGAAGTGTTGCTTTTGGACAAAGCACACCCGACGATGGACATGGTCACGGCACGCATTGTGCAGGGACTATTGCTGCTATCGACAATGAAATAGGCGTTATTGGAGTTGCAGCAGGCGCAACTGTTATTGCTGTACGTATTTTAGATTATAGGGGCTATGGATTATCTTCTGACTGTATTGCCGGCGTTGATCATGTTGCCGCAAACGGTTCACCCGGAGATGTAGCCAATATGAGTGTTGGTTATCCTAACGAATCAGCACTTGACCAGGCCGTAGTAAACGCTGCAGCTTCAGGTATTTTCTTTGCGGTTGCAGCTGGTAATGATGGTATGAGCATTTACGATGCAATTCAAGTTAGTCCGGGACGTGCTAACGGGACAAATATGTGGACCGTATCTGCTATGGATATTAATGACGATTTTGCTTCTTTTTCGAACTATGGATACCCAACTGTTGATATCTGTGGCCCGGGTGTTAATGTTTATTCCTGCTATAAAGACGGAGCTTATGCAACAATGAGCGGAACGTCAATGGCAACACCTCATGTGGCAGGAGTTTTATTGGTAACAGAGGGTTCTCCATCCACAGATGGAAATGTTAACGGAGATCCTGATGGCTATCCTGATCCTATTGCATTTATTGGCGGAACCACTCCTCCGGAAAATCAGGCTCCAAATGCTGATTTCACATTTGATATTAACGACCTGACAGTACAATTTACAGATGCCAGTAGCGATGATAACGGAGTTATATCATGGGCATGGGACTTTGGAGATGGAGCCACTTCTTCTGAAGCAAGTCCGAGCCATGTGTACTCCGGTTATGGCATAAAGACAGTAAGTTTAACAGTAGAGGATGCAGATGGAGAAACAGATACAGCTGTTAAGCAAGTTACACTTACCGAAGAACCCAGTGGAGGCGACATTACAATCACGGCTGTTGGACGCAAAGATCGTGGAACAAGGTATATAGATGTTACCTGGAGCGGAGCAACAGGAAGCAATGTTGACATAAAATTAAATGGTACTACCCAAACAAGCACTGCCAATGATGGAAGCGAAACATTAAACCTGGGCAGAGTTAGCGGAACATTTGTTGTTACTGTTTGCGAAACAGATGGTTCAACATGTTCAAACGAAGTTACGGTTGTGATTTAATTCATACTCAGAATTTATAATGAGGCTGTCTCAAAAGTATAATATTCTTGTCATCCTGAGTTAATCGAGGGATCTAATCGTCTGATAATCAGAACTCTGAATTCTCGCATTAGCTCGAAATGACAAAGATTGAGCCCTTTTGAGACAGCCTCAAATTTTGCCTGACGGATAGTATAAGGCCAGGAGCTGATTGCAGGCTTCATCCCAGTCATATTACAAAAAAGTGGAAGCGGTCTACAACTCTTGAATATACCAGTATCGGGCTATTATTTTATACATTCTTGTATGCTGGCTATTTTATTTTTTTGGCTTTGATTGCTTTAGCATCTATAAAAAGCGTCAATCCATATATTTTTCCTTTTGCATTTTTGTTAAAGCTAAATTGTATATTATCCTCTTCCAGGAAGAAATCAGTCTGGGATTCAGGAAACAATTCAGTTTTAGTTCCATCATCTGATTCTATAATAAATAAATGTCCATTCTCTGAACCAATTACAATTTTTTCCTTTTCTATTTTATAAACTCCTGCATATTCCTTAATTAGAGACTGGTCCAGCTCAAAATATAATCTCTGTTTAGGGAGCTTTTCCCTGGCTTGGGAATTACTGCACTTTATATTTTCATTATCAACTTCAGTTTCAAACGAATTACATGAATTGCTCAGGATACTTTTGAGGAAACATCCTGATTGTTGGGCTATATAGTATTTAGAAATACCTTCAGTATGACCAGTACCAGTGCTTGTGTGGAGCTGATAACATCCGCCGTGGTTTTTATAGCGAGCAGCCAACTCTAATGCCTTCTTATATGGACTTCGTGAACTATCAGCAGTACTATGGAAAATAATTATTGGAATATTTAAGGCTTCTTCATCAGAAATCAGTGAAGTGTCCTCGATTTGACCCCACATATCGACTACGCCCCTGACTTTAAAGTTTGTATTTATTTCATTGGTTGAATTATCAATCCTTCCAAGTGAGGATGTAATGTCGGGATATTTACTATCGAAGTCTGGTTGTCGCATATAAGTGATACCAATTGTTGCCATAGCTCCACCACTTACTCCTCCTACAAATATCGCTGAAGTGTCAATCCCATATTTTTGTGCATTGTGTACTAAATGCCTCAATGCAGCATGGGCATCCTGGACTGCCCTGTATGCTTGTTTCAATAATTCAGTTTCCCCACTTCCCTTACTACCTTTTCTCCTGTTGATATTAGCCACAACAAATCCTCTTTGTGCAAACAGCGGGCAGTACTTTTCTGTTCTTGAGTTATCACCAGTGCTTCCTCCATGCACCAGCATAAGCAGTGGTTTTTTCTTCAATGGGTCAATTGCCGGAGATGGATAATAAAGGTCCAGGTCAAGGATTTCGGTTTTCCCCCTGAAGTTTTCAGCCTTCCCATAGATTATATTTTCGTCAACCTGAATATCACGGCTTCTGAAATAATAATTATCTACAAAGCGATGTGGGGAGGAATAATCCTGTGCTGTTATTTGGGTAAAAATCGAAGAAAGTAATAAAAGGATAAATAGATTGATCTTAGACTTACTTTTCATAGCACTTTCTTTATTATTCAAATATGCTTGCCCATTTTGTCTGTGTTAGCAAAAGTTATTATTTAAACCTGTTGTCAGATCTTGTCTCATCAGGGTATCCGGTCTTTCTGTTTATCCATCCATTTTTTTCTATCTCATGTATATCAAACTGAGAGATATAAGGTTTAATATCCAAAAGAGGAGTTCCGTCTAACATGTCAACGTTTTCAATTTCAAGAATGTTGTCTTTTATGCTGATGAGTTTAACAACAGAAATACCTATAGGATTTGGTCGTTTAGGAGCTCTGGTTGCGAATATACCGTGAGGTTTGTTATCAAGAAAAGGGATGACATTTAAGTTAAAGTCTTTGGACTTGTGAAAATGATAGATCAGGTAAATATGAGAGAATTCAGCAAGGTCAAGCAATCCTTTAACAAATTCTTTTTTCAACCTGATGGTTCCTTTAATTCCTATTGAGCCCTTAGATTGAATAGGCATGCCTTTAATATTTTTAAAGGGTGTATGGATTCTGCCAATGGATTTATAATTAATTTTCATTCGTTTAAAATTTTGTAAGACCTGATAATAAATTAATTAAAAATTTGAGAACGAATGGAACCGCTTCGCTCCCGCATTATATTTTTTAAGCATATTCTTTTGTGATATTTATGTTTAAAAAATATAATGCTCGTTTCATAAGGGCAGAGTGTTTTCAATTTTTGCTAAAACTTTCTAAGGGCTATTTTCCTGTCATACCATTGGGTGTTTTAATAAGGGTTGATTTACAGACTTTTATTACGACTAAGGTATTTATTATTTTTTGATCACCCTAAAAAACTCTCGATCCCAAACTGAGAAAAAAGTTTCAGCATCAAAATCTTCATAGTAGATAAGAAATTTTCTCAGGTTTTTCCTAACATTCTCCGGGTATGCCCTTAGATAGTCCATTTTTATTTCTGCCTGGTCTGTGATATTAATTTGAACATCTGCTTCTGGCATTCCATCGATACCATAAAGTTTATTAGCTGCCTGACTTGCTTGTGGATAACCCCATTTTCCCATTTTTGGAGTCATATATTTATCAATTTCTGTTTCAGTGTGTTTTGTTAATACGCTCTGATAAATGCATTGCACACTAATTTTATCTTCATTGAATAAATCTAAAACAAGTTGACTTAAAAAGATATGATCCGGATGGCCATACCCGCGGCAGTCAGGGTTGATAAAGTGGTAAAGTTGATAAAGTTTATAAGGTACCTGTGTGCATGGAGTTTGTCGTGTTTCAATAAATTACTTTATCAACTCTATAAACTTTAAAACCTTAAAACCTTTTATTGGCTTATGCTTTTTTGACCCGGCGGGGTCACATATTGGCTACCGATGTGCGACACCTACGGCTTCGTATATTGTACTCCCTGCCTGCCATGCCTCCGGCAGGCCTGTCTGCCGACAGGTAGATAAACCGGCAGTCAGGGGAATTAAGGTATTTATTCCTCTCAATTATCAGAATACCTTTCTATAAGTTGTTTGAAACCAGGCTTGTCCCATAAAGGTTTCCAGGCAGGATCCAGGTGGAGCAATTCGGTTGATAATTCTCCAGGAATTGATAAGAGAATATCGAGCTGTTCTAATGCTAATTCATATTCTCCAACCATTACATAGATAAGAGCTAACTCCATAAGCCTATGATAACCTCGCCATGATTCTTTTTCAATGGGAAGAATCTCTAATCCTTTTTTCCCAAATATAATTGCTTTTCCCTTCTGCCCTAAACCAGCGTAACAAATCCCTAATGAACTATATAATCTTGAGTCACTGGAATCAATTCTAATTTTTTCTTCAATCTGAAGGCGAGATAGGTTATAATAATGAATTGTGTTCTCAGAATCATTCATCATATTGTAAACTTTGGCGTAGTAGAGAGATTTTGGATAGTAATAAAATTGAGGTTGTACAGCCTCAAAACTAACCGTATTTAAATAATCTATTGCATTTTGAAATCTACCTTCATATATATCTATTAAAATGGCCTTCTCAATTAATTCTGGGTAATGAGAAAGGTTTATCGTTAAAGAAGCTTCCTCCAATGCTTTTTTAGCATCATCTATATTCCCTTCTTTATTGAGATACAGATCTATTTTATATCTATGTGCTTCTGCAAACTCGGGATTAATACCTATTGCAGAGTTGAAATATCTTAAGGCATTAGAATACTCTCTTAATAAATAATATGTGCATGCTGTATTGTAATTCATCTCCACATTATTTGGATAAAAGCTTATTGCTTGAATAAAGTACTTTTTTGCCTCCTCTAAATCGCCCATTCGACGAAGTACACATGCAATATAATATAAACATTCTCCATTGTTTGGCAAATATTCCTGAGCTTTTTGTAAGTATTTCAGTGCTTGCTTATAATCAAGATGACCATGGTAATAATAAACGCCATATGCCAAATAAGCTTCGCCTAAGTCTGGATTAATGTTAAGAGCTGCCTCAATAGCTTCTAATGATTTTTCTAGTTGCATTCTGGATCTATCATGATGAAACCAATACAGACTTAAATGTGATCTGGCAATCATTGTATAAGGTAAAGCGAATTGAGGATCTAATTCAATAGCTTTATTATACATATTGAGTGCATAAGTCCAATCTCGTTTTTCATAACTTCTACTATAGAAAACATTACCTCGCAAATAATAATTATATGCATCTAGGTTTTCGGTTGGTATCTTTTCAATATCCTTTAATTCTTCTGGTGTTAGAATAGTTTTTAGAGCAGATGCTACTGCTTTAGAAATATTTGCCCTTATTGAAATAATATCATTCCATTTCCCATTAAATTCATGTGCCCAAATATGTTTATCATTTTTTGTCTGAATAATCTGAACGTGGATACTAATATCTTCTTCCTGTAACTCTACTGAGCCTTCAATAACAAAATTAGCATTAAGTTCCGTCCCTATTTCAGGCATTGAAGGTTTTTCTACACCTCTATACTGTAATGAAGAAGTAAACGACCTGACTTCAAAATTCTGAATCTTCGCAAGTTGAGTTGCAATCTCATTTGACAGAGCATCACCAAGATGAGATTCACTTACATTGATGCAAAAGTTCTCAAAAGGCAAGACAGCTATTGTCTTTTCGAGCCTGGATAAATCTGATGATTTGTTGATACTATTTAACAGAGAGGTGAGACCAATGGCAATAATGACCAGTAAGCTAACATACGTTGAAATCTTCCATCCAATAGATGCTGGCTTCTGTCCTTCTGTGTTACCTTCTGTTGAAGGTTTCGTTTTTTGCACACCTTCCGGTGTAATATCATAAATCCAGGAGAGAATAATGGAGATAATCAATCCAACACAAAGTAATACAAATACAAGTTTTAAAGTCCACTCAGGCAATCCGAAGGGTTCAGAAATAATAGAAATCAATTCAAGAATAATATATGCTGCAGCTGCATATACAATAATAACCATTACTACTTTCCTGCGTTTCAACTCCTCCCAGAATTTAAACGGATTATCAGGTTTATCAGGCATAGTGGTCAGGTTTGGATATATAAATATAAACCAAGGAGTTATCAAATCAAAAAAAAAGAAGTGCCACAATTGACACACCCTTTCTCTGTACCCCTTTTGAGTAGCTTTTTTAATTCAGTTAAGAAGTCCCTCGAGCGAGCAGTTAAATACGACATAACTCAACTTACCATATTAATAGGGATTCGGGGGGTTTTTGTCACTGTTCAAAAACTGTAACTGGCCAATTATATACACCGTCTGCGGTAGTGCATGTTATTATTTGTTTTAATTTAGTTCTGAAATTCAGAGTATGGAGTTAGTCTGGAGATTAATATATTGCTTAACAATTGGTTCGCTTATATTGATTTTGCATAAGTGGATTGGAAGATATCCTGCTCCCTTTCCTGCAAGTCCTGAGCCCAAAAAAGAAATCAGAGGAGTTTTTTTTCTTTGGCTTATAGCTGTCATTATCCCGGTTTTACGAATGTTTATCCTCACTCCATGGTTGTCTGATGTTATTAATCAGAGATTCTTTGAGGAGTTGATCTATTTACCCATACAAGCTGCATTTTACATTGCTGTACCGTATTATTTTATTATACGAACCAGCAGCTGGTCAGCTTTAGACCTGGGACTTACCTGGAAAGTCAAATCATGGAGTGTTGCAGTTTTTGCTGTTGGATTGGGTGGAATAAGCGGTTTTACAGCATTCATTTCCAATCAGGCAGTTATAAGTAGTGATCCGATAGCTGCCGGTACTTTAATTTTATTATTGTTCAATAATGATTTTATTGAGGAGTTTTTTCACAGAGGCATTATCCAATCAAAGCTTGAAAGAGCCATAGGTCAGCAAAAGGCAATACTTGTAGGTGGAATCCTTTTTGGTACGACACATATTGCTTTTGATATTGCCCGGTTGCTGGATACCGGGATTTTATTTGTGTTTTTCGCTTTCATCCTGCAAACAATGCTTGGATGGCTGCTTGGTATAATCTATATGAAGACACGAAGTCTTTGGCCGGGAATTATATGCCATTATCTCGTCAATTGGTTACCATCAATGCTTGTTGGAATATTTCATTAGTCAAGTATGAGTTTTGCCACAATCTTTCGGAATTAAGGCTAAGGCTCATCGGAATTGAAAGGAGCAGGTTTAGTATTTGAGCCCGCGAAACGCTCTGCCCTCCAAAACTTTTGTATAGGAGGGAAGTGAGTAATTATTCAGCAGGTGGCGCACTATTTACTCCGTCCGACCAAGTGTAAACGAACTTTATACTCATGGTCCTGAATAGCTGAGATTAGCTGGAAGAATTTCAGAAAAAGATTCCTTGTAAAAGTCAGCTTATGCAGTTGATGTGAATTCTGTTCTTATATTTGATCCGATAATTTTGATTGTAATTAAAGGCGGAGGAACAGATGTATAAGGGGATAAAATACTGGCTGATTTCAATTTTATTAATGGCTTTTACTGGACTAAATACTTATTCCCAGTACTGGCCGCAATGGAGGGGACCGGATGCAAATGGTATTGCAGCTCCGGGTGACTATCCCGTGGAATTCTCACCGGAAGATGATCTTTTATGGAAAGTTGAGTTACCCGGCAAGGGCGGTTCTACTCCTATAATATGGGAGGACAGACTATTTATTACCTGCGGTATTGGTGTTAAAGAAGAAGGTGAAGACGGCGTGCTCTGCTTTGACCTTAATGGCAAGCTGCTCTGGCAAACCGGGCTGGGCCCGCAGAAAGCGGGTAAGCACCCCAGGGGAAGCGGGAGTGCTCCGTCTGTTGTAACGGATGGGGAAAGATTATTTGCATTTTTTAAAAGCTCTACCCTTGCTGCACTTGACATGGATGGGAATATCCTCTGGAAAACAAAGCTCGAGGAAGATTATGGTGAGATATCCTATTTCTGGGATATGGGCAGCAGCCCTGTACTGGCTGATGATAAAGTAATTATACCTGTGATGCACGAAGGCGACTCTTACATCCTTGCCCTTGATCAGGCCAGTGGGGAGGAAGCCTGGAAGATCGACAGAAATTATAGCTGTAATGTAGAATCAGCGCAGAGCTATACAACCCCGATAGTACGTAAAGATGTTGATGGTACCAGGATAATTGTATGGGGAGCTGATCACCTTACGGAGCATAAGGCTGAAACGGGCGAAATGATATGGGAATGTGGTGGATTCAACCCCGATAACAAAAGATACTGGCGTACTATTGCTTCAGCTATTCTATATAATGACATTGTTGTAGTACCCTATGGAAGAGGAAGATTACTAAGGGGAATAAGAATAGGAGGAAGCGGAGATATAAGCGATAAGGCAGTTTTATGGGAAAAGGACCGGATCGGAACTGATGTGGCAACTCCGCTTGCAAGTAATGGCAGGGTATATATCCTGGGTTTTGGAGGAAAAATATGGTGTCTTGATATTGAGACGGGAGAGGAGCTCTGGGAATTCCAGTTACCGGGAGTGAACGGCATGTTCTACAGTTCCCCCACTCTTGCCGGAAACAAACTTTATATGATCAGCGAGAATGGAGTCTTTTTTGTTTGTGAGATCGGAGCTTCAGGATTAGAAATACTGCACCAGACCACTTTCGAGGATAATTTTGTTGCAACGCCTGTTCTGTCAGGCGATAGAATTTACCTGCGTGGCAACAGGAATTTGTATTGTATCGGAAAATAATTGTCCGGGATTGTTAATAAGGCAGATTAAACTCTTTTAGAATTTCCACATAGCCCGGATAGGATTTGAAGTGTTCATAGCCTTCCATATCGCTTGCCATATATGGAACATCCAGGGATCCCAGCTCATACGCTTCTTCCAGGCAGGCATAGGCCTTATCATATTCACCTGTTTCTATATACCACATTTTTTTGGTTTCGGCATCCATCTGGCATGGCTTACCCTCTCTTACATTGTCGTCATTAACTTTCAATAAAGCTTTAACAGCGGCCACATAACCCTGCTCATTCAGGGTGTTTTCGATTGTCATTATATCCTCCTCATCCCAGCAAACAACCTGTTTCCATTGCTCTATCCATATATCGTAATATCCGGCCCCGCGATACGCGGGGAAAATATTAGCCTTTGCGAAGGGATAATTGGGAACAATGGACATGGCTTTCTCAAAGTGTTCAACTGCTGATGCATATTTACCCGCATCGCGCATCACCACAGCATATAAGCTGAGTATTAATGGATCCAGTGGGTCCAGTTCCAATCCCAGCTTTGCCTGTACCAGAGCTTCATCCTGTCTTCTCTGACAGAATAGATAGTGGGCGTAATGTAACCTGCAAAGGGCAATGTTTGGGTTCAGCTCCAGTGATCTTTTGAAGGCCTTTTCTCCTTTCTCCCAGTCCCATTCGGTCCATACGGCAGTTACTGCTTTGGCATAATATGCAAAGGCGGAATTTGGATCCAGTTCCAGCGCCTGGTCCAGGTAGAGGTTGATTTTGGGAGTGGCCATATTTTGCCGGACTATTCCGAAATAGCCTGAAAACATCCATGTTACAGACATGCCAGCATGGGGATCGGCCCAGTCCGGATCCAGATCTATGGCTCTCTGAAAATAGTCCATAGCTTTCTGAAAGTCCCGGGGCGTAAGCTGGTTTAAGTGATAAAGTCCTGTCAGATAGGCATCATATGCGTACGGATCAACAGTTTGTTGTTTAGCAAGAATAGCCTCTTCATCGGAGGATAGTTCCACCATTACCTTCTCTGCAATCTGTTTGGTGATGCGGTTGTAGAGGTTAAGGGCCTGGCTTTTTGCCTCCCTGTAATCGGCTACCCAGAGTTGTTCTTCGTCACCGCTGGTTTTTACCAGGCGGAACTGGATACAAATTGTATCGCCCATACAGGTAACCGCAGTTTCGAGGGCAGCGTCTGCCTTCAGCTCTGATGCAATCTCAGGGATGGTCATATTCTTTCCCTTAAAGGCATTTGATGATGTCCTGGATTTAACCTGTAAGCCACCCACCCGGCCAATATCAGTAATCAGGGAGGAATGCATTCCTGAAACCAGGTTTTCAAGAGCATCATCCCCGGTGAAGTTATCAAAGGGGAGAATAACCAGCGACCGTATATCCCCTGTATGCAGGTTTTTTGTTCCTCCGACAATATTAAGAGTCACCAGACCCACAATTATCATAAAACTAATATAGGTAGCGATTCTCCATGCATTGGGAACCTTTGTTTGTACTACATCTTTGCTTTCCTCTTCTGATTTTGTTTTTTCTATACCTTCGGGAGTAAGGTCATATATCCAGGCCAGAATAACAGACAGCGGAAATCCCACTGCTAGAACGATTACTACAATGGTTGCAAGGGAGTCCGGAAGATTCAGTGGTTCAGAAAGGTTATTTACCAGCTCAATAAGCACAAAGGAAGCAGAGGCATAAACGGTTACCACATGCACCACCCGGCGACGTTTGAGCTCCTGCCAGAATTGGTTCAATTTAGATTTTTTTTGAGGCATGCCTGTTTTTTTATATAGCTTGTGGAAGATTTATTTCTTTTTATAGCCAAAAAAATTTTACTGTCAAGTAATATGGATAGCGGTTCCTTCAGGAAATTATTGACAGAATTATGATATTTAAAGGATGTAAGTTACAAAATAAAAAGATACAGGTTTATAAACTCAATCAACTCTATCAAGCTCTTCCGGAATATAAAGAACGGCACCAATAAGCCCGGCGCGGTCACACAATGGTAGTTAAGCTTGCTTCCCTGACAAAGTTCCGCGGCAAGCAGTTTATATTCATTTACCAGGCCATATTGCCGCGGAATTGATCTCAGTGCCATCTTTCTGCTATCTCTGTGCGACACCTCCGGTGTCGAATGATGCGTTTCCAGTTACCTGGTGTTAACTTCTTTCCATTTACTGATAATTTCTTCATTTGACTTCAGGTAGGTTTGGATAAGCGTATCAGCTTGTAAATTATTTTTGATTTCCATGACTTTACCATATGCTAATTCAAGATATTTGATTCCATTATCCTTATTTCCAGTTTTATTATTTATTAAATATAAATACCAGAAAATACCACTGCTAATATCTTTTATATTTATTGTGTCAATCATCAGTTCCAGGCTCTTAAGATCTTCCAGGCAATCTGATTCTTTCCCCAGGTCAAAGCGGGTAAGCATTAAGCCTAACTGTGCGTCCAGATATTCAGATAACATTGAAAGCGAGTCCAAAGCAGGAACAGCATTCTTGTAGCATTCTTCTGCTTTTTCAAGTTGATCCTGCATATAATAAATCGATCCCAGGTATGATTGAGCATTTGCTGACATACGAACATCCCCAATATTGTTGAAGATTTCCAGAGATTCCCGGAACAGATTTATGGCTTTCGGATAATTACCTTCTGATTTACAGATATTAGCTAAATTGAACAAAGTATATCCTTCAGTACTAAGGTCACCTACCTCTTTGGTAAGTTCAAGAGAACGCTCCAGGTATTTAGTAGCATAGGTATTGAATCCCAGTGCAAAATAAATATTTCCCAGGCCACCAACTACAAAACTAATACCATCCTTATCGCCTATTTCCTCAAAAATTTCTAAGGCTTGTTTGCTTTTGTCAATGGCTTCCTGAAAGCGACCCCGCTCGAATTCAATTACTGACATATTGTAGAGTACAATGGCAGCACTTCGGTGGTGACCCAGTTTAAGCCTGATAGCCATGGATTTCTCGAAATTTTCCAGTGCCCTGTCATAATTTGCTTTTTTATGGTATATGATTCCTATGCTGTTAAGGCATCTGTATTCCTGATCTTCGTTCTTTATTTCTCTTGCGATAGATAATGACTCCTGAAAATATTCCAGGGCTTTGTCAAACTGGTTCTGGTCATCATAGATTATTCCTAATTGTTGCAGGACTGCAGCTTCATTCAGGTGGTCGTCAATTTGACGAGAAATCCTGAGTGCTTCTTCGTAATTATTGATTGCCTCTGGATAATCTGCATAGGTTCGATAAACAGATCCTGAATTAATAAGGGCTAAAGACTTTTCTATAGGCAAATCCAGCGAATTAGCATGTAATAGAGCCTTTTTATAGTGTCCCATGGCAAGGTCTGTGTTACCTTCATATTTGTATGTATCACCTAATCCAATTCGTGCCAGCACAAATAATGAATCTAATTCTAAAGCATGCGAAAAGAAACCACGAACAACTTCAAGGTCTTCCTTAGTTTCAACAATAGGGAGTCTATATCGAGCTTTTAAGTAGAACTCATATGCATCAGGATCAGTAGTTGATTCTTTATTTATTTGATGCTTTGCATTATCATTGAGGCGTATACCAAGAGATTCTATTACAGCGTCTATTACCTTTCCTTTAATTCCCGGAACATTCTCAACAGGTTCTTCCCAACGGTCACTCCATAGATTTATTCCCTTTTGTGGATCTACCAGCTGCAGGGCGAGTCTCATAAAACGGGATTCATTCCTAAGACTTCCGGTTAATATATATTTTACATTCAGGGCCTGTGCAATTTCAACCAAAGAACTATTACTATCCTTAAAGGACATAACATCCTTGATTGTTGGTACCTTAATTAGCCCGGCCTTTGAAAGATCAATAATTATATCTTCCGTTATTCCGTATGAATAATACTCGTCATCTTCATCTCCAAGATTTTCCAGGTATAATACAGCAATTGATGGAATATCTGAAGTATTTACAAGGTTTCTTTTAAATATTTTTGGATAAAGAAGAATCAAAACAATTATCAGAAGTACAATACTGAACCCATCGCTGAATCTAAATTTTCTTCCATCGGGATGTGTGCCGGACTCTTCCTGAAGATCACTGACAGGTCTGGTTTTTTCGATCCCTTCGGGAGTAAGGTCATATATCCAGGCAAGTACAAATGTTACTAAAGCTCCGAATAACATTATGTACAGAATCAAGTTAATTGACCAGTCAGGGAAACCTATTCTCGGGAAAATGATGTCAACAGCTTCGAGTATAATAAATGAAGTTCCTGCATAAATGGTTAATACACGCCATACTTTTCTTCGTTTAGATTCTTTCCAAAAATTTAGAATGATCTTTTTCTTGTCGGGCATATCGATCAGTTTAGAATATATAAATTTAATCCAACAGCTTATACAAGTCAAATAAAAAGAGAGCACCACCTCAATTAACCTGTAATAGTACTTAGATCCTGGATCGGAGCTTTCAGGCTGCAAGGTGCTTCAGAACCTGAGGTATACCGGATCGAGGGAAATCATATTTTTAATTTTGTAAACCCAATCCTTTAAACATATAATTATTGATATCCAATTACGGAATCTGGAAATAATGAATCTCAATTCTGGAGAAGATTGCCAATGCCCGGGGGACTATCACTCAGTAGCCCGAATTTTTTATAAAAATTGAACCATCCAGAGTAAAACCGATGCCAAGATTAAAATGATGCGGATCGGATGGCTGCCATCCCAGGTAAGCATTGAAATTTTTAATATTATACAACACCCCGAAGTCTGGTTTATAACTAATTTCGTATTCTATTCTATCTGTTGCTCTGTAGATTGAATAAAACTTCTCCCTTCCGATACCAAGTTTTATATACCAGTTGGATTTTTGCCGCTTCAGAGCAAGAATATCAAATCCTGCTACTATAATTCTTCCTTTATCGTCATATTCCTCATTCGGTTGATTAAATTCCTTAAACCAGAGATAGCCTCCATAAAAACCAAACCTCCCATTCCCAAACAGGCCTTTATTAAGAACACCTATTCGTATTGAACCACCCCTGTCAGTCTTTACTGCGTCATCACCTTTTCTCAGGCTGGTAATATACCCTGTATTAATATAGGGCTTGAGTCTGCTCTGAGAAAACGCATATACGGGGATAATAAAAAATAAAATGGATGCAAATAATACGTATTTTATAATTGCCATGGCATTAATCTTTAACACAAGTTACGATCTTGACAGATATGAATCAAAAAAAAATAATTGAGACCTGGCAAATAAAAAGAGACATATTACACCGTACAACCAGGACCAGTGTATACCAAAATTCCACGGCAATCAGTTTGAAATTTTTTACCAGGCCATATTGCCGCGGAATTGATGCCGGTACCATCTTTAGGCTACCCATGTGCGACACCTACGGCGTCGTTTTAACTATAAGTTGATAAAGTGGTAAAGTTTATAAGCTTGCCTGACGGCAGTCAGGGTTGATAAAGTGGTAAAGTTGATAAAGTTGATAAAGTTTATAAGGT
>JAZBNV010000136.1:0-8286 GCA_036350795.1 Marinilabiliaceae bacterium | reverse complement strand
TGTTTTCCTTTCTGCAATAAGAAGCAGGCGTTTAGCAACTCCACAGGCTGGTGGGCAGGGTTAGTACTATTGGAAAAAAGCCTTGTCTTTTGGCAGGCATTCTCTTTTGACATAACACCTTCTAACAACGGAGCGCGAATATCACCGGCTCATACAAAGAGATCTCAAGATAATTAATTATGATAAACGCCTGCGGCAATTCCACCTAACTTGTTTTTATGGTTAGGGAAGTTAGTAAATATTTTTTGAGGAGGGGGGATATGATCATGTTTTTTGCTTATAGATGGGCCATATTATATTGTTTGCAGGGGGCTAGTGAAGATCCAGATCATCAATCGGGCTTTTTATCTGTGCCAGTTGCCGGCGACTCACATGGGTGTAGATCTCGGTGGTCTTGCTGCTCTGATGCCCAAGTAACTCCTGTATGTACCTTATGTCTAAACCACTCTCATGTAAATGCGTGGCATAAGAGTGCCGTAAACTGTGAATCCCAACATCCCGGTCAATGCCTGCCCTTACCAAAGCCGTTTTAAAAACATTGTAAACACTCGAAACAGTGTACTGACCTCCTGACTGCCCCTCAAATAACCATACAAGAGGATGATATGAAGCCTTGTATTCATCTATCTTTTCCCATACCCTGGCCGATACAGGTACAAGCCTGTCAATATTACCCTTGCCCGACCTGATATGCAAAACTCCCCTGTCGCGATTTAAATCAGAAAGCTTTATGTTGATAACCTCACTTCTCCTTAAACCGCACGAATATGTAATCCATAGTATTAAACGATGCTTCAGATTACGGGTCGAATTTAAAATAGTAGTTACCTCTTCCTTCGAAAAAACCTGGGGCAAAGGCCTTGACTTCCTGGGACGATTTATAATATCTATCTCAAAATGGGACTCCGGAACCAGGGAGTAGTAGGTCTTTATAGCCGTTATTACCTGGTTCTGAAATGATGCTGAATATCCTAATTCATTTATGTGCTCTTCCATAAATAAACTGAAATCTTCATTGCTGATATCTGCCGGCTCAAGCGGCTGACAATACTTAAGAAAATATTCCAGCTGCGAAGCATAAGTCTTAATGGTGTGCCTGCTGTACCTGCGCTCAGATAAATAGCTCCTTAACAACTCTACAGCCTCAATTGCAGCTTTGCCCGGTACCCGCTTCCTTACAGATGAAGTAGCATCCTTAACCTTTTTCTTTAATCCCTCCGGTTTGCTGGCCTTCCTGCTATTTACCTTAATCCCCTCGCTACTGAAATAGTCTGCAAGCGAATCTATCGTTGCCCTGGAGGCTGTAAGATACCACTCCCTGGCTGATTCATTGTAAAAGGGCTTCCCGTATTGCCTTAATTCCTTTATCCATTCTTTGCTGTACCTGCCGGTAAACCTGATTATCAGCCTGCCATTGCTGTAGTCAATACTGAACTCAACAGGATCGTAGCTTGCTGAAAATGAACTCGAACCAGACGGAGACGGCATATTATCAACTGCTTCTGTTTCCTTATGCCTGATTGTACATGGCTGAGCAGGAATATCGTCTGTTTCCTCTCCTGGCTGCCTCACAGCTTCAAGCTGTTTATTATGCAAACCAGTGCTGTCAATCCGGAACCTGCCCCTGAAATACCTCGATAACTCTCTGAAACTGTCTTCACGGTCTTCTATATACCAGCTCCTGTTGCTCTGACTCCATATCCGACCCGGATAGGACCGTATCATAGTCTCAAATCTCTGATCACGCTCGCATTCGATAAATATGCAGGCCTTATCCCTGTGTCTGCCCCTGGTAAGCTTTATTGTTTTCATACAGCACCGTTTTTGAACTACAGCTATTATTCCAGGTACTAATATAAAAAAAAGAATATAAAGTTGCAATAATGAATTGTAAGGAACGCCCTACGCCCTACGCCTTACGGCATACGCCTTCTATAAAACCTTATACCCGATAGACTCAATCTTTTCGCGTACAAGCCTTTCGTCAATACTATCTGCATCTATTACAACATCGCCAGATCTTATATCTGCAGATGCACTCCTGATACCCTCAAGTGATGATAAAGCGCTTTCAACATTCGACTTGCAGTGATTGCAGGTCATTCCCTCAACTTTGATTTTATGTATATTGCTCATGTCGCTTGCTTTTAATTTATAATCTTTTTCCTGTTTTCCTGCCTTAAGCCATTTCTGAATGTAGCCGTTAATTATAAGTAGTACAAGAAGTACTGCTGATGAATACATTAACCAGTCGGGCAAAATCTGGTGCTCGTGACCGGCATGCCCCATTATCCTGTCAACAGCAAACCAGGAGGCCGGAAGTAGCCTGTTAATTATTAGCCCGAAAATAAGAGCCCCAAGACTGATCGAAAAAAGATAGGACATAAGTGCCTTGCGTCCCATAACCCTGGTTATCATAGTTATTGTAGCCGCATTTGTGGCCGGACCTGCCATTAAAAGTACCAGGGCAGCCCCCGGAGATAAGCCCTTTAACATAAGCACGGCAGCAATGGGAACAGATGCTGTGGCACAGATGTAAACAGGTATGGCCGCCACAAGTATAATAAGCATCTCAACCAGGTCGTTGCCCGCTACACCTGCAAAAAAATTATCGGGCACAAGCACAGAAATAAGTGCCGCTATACCTAAACCGGCCACCAGCCAGCCCGATATATCCTGCAGGAACTCTACAAAGGCATACCTGAACATTTCCCTGATCCTGGGAAAGAATCCTGACGGCAGTCCGTTTCCCTTTTCTTCTTCCTCTGTAATGATGTCAGTTTTGTCGATTTTGTTGGTAATAAAACCTCCGGCAATGCCGGTAAAAAGTGCTACAACAGGCCTTATCAGGGCAAAGGGTAAGCCAAGCAATGAATATGTTACCAGGATTGAATCAACGCCGGTTTGTGGAGTGGATATAAGAAATGAAACAGTAGATCCCTTCGAAGCACCGTTCCTGTAGAATGATAATCCAGTCGGAATAACTCCACATGAGCAGAGTGGGAGAGGTATCCCCAGCAGAGATGCGTTTACAACCGCACCTCGCCTGTTGCGCCCCATGTACTTCCTGATTTTCTTTTTTGGAAAAAGAAGGTAAAGGATTCCCGCAAACAGGAAACCCAGCAGCAGATATGGCGACATCTCTGCAATTATATTAAGCAACTCTCCGAAAAAACCTTTCAGGTAGTCCATAAGCTATCCTCCCTTTACCATAGAAAGTGCGTAAAGTACAAAAATGTTCAATGGGCAACTAGTCGTATTTATCACCCGACCTGGGATGATGGTACCTGATTGTCTCCTGCAGGTACTCACGATCGATATGAGTGTATATCTCGGTAGTAAGAATGGATTCGTGGCCAAGCATCTCCTGTACAGCCCTCAGGTCGGCTCCTCTCTTTACGAGCTCGGTGGCAAAAGTGTGCCTGAAGGTATGCGGACTGACCTTCTTCTCAATGCCGGCAAGTTTAACCAGCTGCCTGATAATTGTGAAAATCATTTCCCTTGTAAGCTTTTTACCCCTCCTGTTCAGAAACAGAATATTGCGATCTGTAATAAGCACCAGGCGGTTCCTGTCCTCAAGGTAATAATTAATCTCCTTGATAGCCACGTCATTCAGAGGAACAAGCCTTTGCTTGTCGCCCTTACCGGTAACAACAATATACTTCTCGCTGAAATGCATATCTGTAATCCTTAAGCCCGTAAGCTCCGATACCCTCAGTCCGCAACCATACAGGGTTTCAATAATTGCCCTGTTCCTCTGTCCTTCAGGCTTACTGCGGTCGATGCAGGCAATGATCCTGTTTACTTCTTCCTCAGAAAGCACCTCGGGAAGCTTTCTGCCAATACGGGGCGATTCAAGCAGGCTGGAAGGATTGTCTTCACGCTTTCCTTCAATTACCATATACCTGAAAAAGCTCCTTACCCCCGACAGTATTCTTGCCTGTGTATACGGATTATCAAGGCGGAGCCAGCTCAGGAAGCCCTTAAGATCGTCGAAACTCACCTGGTCTGGAGTAATGTTGCCAAGTTCGCTGCCGGCATAGAGCTTCAGCAGCTCAACATCGTGCAGGTAAGCCATTACACTGTTTGTTGACAATGAGCGCTCTATCTTCAGGAATGATTCAAATTCCTTTATCACTTCAGTCCAGCTGTCGGACATACAATAATTAATTGTTGCAGTGTTAAGTTCTTATTACAAATTTAGCAACATTATTTTGCCGGGGGAGGCCTGACCGTATTTTTAGTATCTTTGCATTAAACATAGAGGCACCGGAATAATGGTATTAACAATAATCAACGGACCAAACCTGAACCTGCTGGGTACACGCGAAAAGGATATTTATGGAAGTATGGGTTTCGAAGAATTCCTTGAGGATATCAGAAAAGAATACCCTGAAATACAGTTTATTTACTTTCAGTCGAATATCGAAGGCGAAATTGTAAATGCACTACACAAAGCAGCCGGCGAATGTGATGGAATAATTCTGAACGCGGCAGCTTATACGCATACCTCTGTAGCAATAGCGGATGCAGTTGCTGCAATAAATAAACCTGTTCTGGAGGTTCATATAAGCAATGTGCTTACACGAGAGGAATTCAGGCATAACTCACTTATCGGTCCGGTGTGCTCAGGTACCATCTTCGGATTTGGCCTGAATTCGTATAAGCTTGCAGCAGAAGCCTTTGCAAGGAAATTTTTATAAATATTTACAGATGAACAAAAAGAGAACAAAGATCGTGGCAACAATCTCTGACAGGCGTTGTGAACCTGAGTTTATAAGGCAGCTGTACGAGAGCGGGATGGACGTGATAAGGATAAACACGGCACACCAGGACGAAGAAAGTACCCTGAGAGTGATAGAGAATGTAAGAAAGGTATCGGATAAGATTCCTTTTTTGCTCGATACAAAGGGGCCTGAAGTGAGGACTACGATATGCGACGGTACCGTTGAGCTGGTAAAAGGACAGCAAATAAAAATAGTTGGTGAACCTGGTATCAGCACTACCTCGTCGTGTATTTCTGTATCATATGTAGATTTTGCTGATGATGTGCCTCCCGGATCTAAAATAATGATTGATGATGGCGACCTGGAACTGGTGGTGAAATCAAGGGATGGTAAAACACTTATGTGCGAGGTGATGAACGATGCCACCCTCGGATCAAGAAAGAGTGTTAATGTACCCAATGTACGCATAAACCTCCCTTCTCTCAGCCCTAAGGACAGGAGCTACATTAAGTTTGCAATAGAGAATGATATAGATTTTATTGCTCACTCATTCGTAAGAAGTGCCAGGGATATTAAGGATATACAGGAAATACTGGACAGGCATAACAGTAAGATAAAAATTATTGCCAAAATAGAGAACCAGGAGGGTGTAGACAACCTGAAAGAAATACTTGATCATGCCTATGGCATTATGGTTGCCAGGGGAGATCTTGCCATTGAAATTCCTTACGAAAGAATACCTGCCATACAACGAAAAATAATCAACAGGTGCATTAAGAGCAGAAAGCCGGTTATTGTTGCTACACAGATGCTGCATTCAATGATTAACAACCCGCGTCCGACAAGGGCTGAAGTAAATGATATAGCCAGCGCTATCTATTCGCAGACAGATGCCATAATGCTCAGCGGAGAAACAGCCTACGGTAAATACCCCGTTGAAGCCGTAAAAACAATGGCTGCTGTTGCCGGCGAGGTCGAAAAAGATAAAATAAAATTCCTGGATCTGCCGGCAGGAGATCTTACCGGTGAAGTGTCGGCCTACCTTGCCAAGGTTGCCGTAAGAACTGCTTCGAGGGTTGATGCAAAATGCATTATCTGCGATACGGTACGAGGCAGGTCTGTTCGTAATATGTCGTCGTTCAGGGGCTTTAATATGATTATGGCACAGTGCTACTCTTCGCGTTCAATGAGAGAACTGGCTCTTTCTTATGGTGTATATGCCTCGCTGCAGGAAAAGCATAACTCATCGGATATGTTTCTGAAGATAGCACTGGACAAGCTTACTGCTGCTCATTCACTCGCCGATGAGGATATGATTGTGGTACTGGCAGGTAACTTTTCAAGAGGATCAGGATCGTCGTATATAGAGGTAGGATCGGTAGAGTTCCTGAAAGACCGGGCCGGAGCATAGTGCTTAGCTTATGGCCTGATTTTTGATATTGAAATGACATTGTTGGGACTATGGTTAAACTAGTATTATTTCTTCTGCCAGTATTATTAAGCCATCCGGTACATGTATCCATGTCAAGTCTGTACGAGGACGAGGCAGGTGAATACAGGCTTACTGTGCGCATGTATACCGACGATCTGAACCTTGATCTGTACAGGCTCTATAATGCTGAAGGAGAGTATAACGAAAATGACCATATGTTTTACTTTACCGGCCATGATTCGGTATATACCAGGTATATTAATGACAATCTTGCCATAATAGTGAATGATGAGCCGGCAGGGAAGGAGCTTTTAGAAAAGGAGATTCTTGATCTTGAAACCCTTTTTCATTTCAGAGTGAACCTGGCAGCAGATAAGATAAAAAAGATTGTTATTAAGAACAAAATCCTTACAGGATTGTATCCTGACCAGGTAAACCTTTTTATTTTTAAGCTTAATGCAAATGAAAAAGGTGTTAAATTCACAAAGGAGACGACAGAGGAGTCGTTTGTAATGGATGATTAAAATTATTGCTTAATGAGATTTAAAACGGGTATTGCATTACTTATTGCATTTCTTTCCATACTGGATGCTTCTGCTACCCACAACAGGGCTGGTGAAATAACATACCGCCAGATTTCAGAGCTGAAGTACGAGGTAACCATTACAACCTTTACCTATGTGCTAAGCCTGGCCGACAGGCCTTCTCTTGAGGTTGAATGGGGCGATAATACCACTTCAATTGCCCAGAGGATAGAAAAGACAGAATTACCAAACTATTACCAGAAAAATGTTTACAAAATAACTCATACCTATCCTGGAGCAGGTGTTTATAAGATTGTTGTACAGGATCCAAACAGGAACTATGGCATCGAGAATATCCCAAATTCGGTTAACGTAGTTTTCTCAATATCAACCATACTGCTGGTTAGTCCCAGCCTGGGAATGAATAATACTCCCATCCTTCTTAATCCGCCTTATGATAAGGCTGCACTGGGTCACAGGTTTATACATAACCCCGGGGCCTTCGATGCTGACGGCGATTCCTTATCGTACAGGCTTACTGTATGCACAAAAGAAGATGGAATACCTATCGAAAACTATACACTGCCTCCTGCCTCAAACCGGATTTATGTAGACTCCATAAGTGGCGACCTGGTATGGGACAGCCCGACCCAGCTGGGCAAGTACAATGTTGCAATGGAGATAAACGAGTGGAGAGATGGCTATAAAATAGGTACCGTAGTACGTGATATGCAGATTGAAGTGTATGAAACTGACAATAATCCACCCATAAATGGTTTGCTTGGCGATTATTGCATTGAGGTGGGCGACACGATAAGAAGAAATATTACCGCTACTGATGAGGATAATGATATAATAAACATGCTGGCTACATCCGGCCTGTTTACCCTCGATACCTGTGCTCCTTCCTTTGACAGCATCTCATCTGTGCCCGGTTCTGCAATTTATCATTTTGAACTGGTGGCCTGCCACAGGGCAGTAAGAGACCAGCCCTACGATATTCTTATTAAGTCGGAAGATAACAATGCTGAAATTGAGCTCTTTGATATTGACAATTTCAAGATAAAGATTTCAGGTCCATCACCGGTTCTGCAATCAGGTTCACCCCAGGGCAAGTTTGTAAAGCTTAGCTGGGATGATTATGGAACTGATTTTATTAGTGGTTTCAATATTTACAGGAGGGAGAGCCCCAGCTCTTTTATACCTGATTCATGTACCAATGGAATACCTGAATACCTTGGTTTCGAGAAAGTTGGTTTTGCCCCGGGGGCAGCCGCAGTAAGTTATATTGACAGAGGCGATGGTGATGGACTTGATGAAGGAATACAATACAGCTACAGGATAGTTGCCGTGTATCCTAACGGAACAGAGAGCAAGACTTCGAACGAAATAGCTACCACACTTATTACCGGTGTACCTGTTATGATTGAAGCAAGTGTACTTGAAACTGATGATGCAAACGGTAAGGTTTCGCTTGCATGGCTGAAACCACGGGAACTTGATACCATACCCGGTGCTACCGGGCCTTATGAGATACTGGTATGGCGTTCGGAAGGTATTCTAGGTACTGATTACCAGCTAATTAAAACCATAACCGATCTTA
>JAZBNV010000135.1:0-8845 GCA_036350795.1 Marinilabiliaceae bacterium | reverse complement strand
GCCCCATGCTCCATGCTCCACGCCCCACGCTCCCCAATGCCGGAAAGCATATTGCTTTTAGAAATAATATTTTATTTTTGCAGGCTGATATAAAACATTGCACTATGATAAAAAATCGTTTTTCAAGGTGTTTATTGGCTTTTTGCCTGCTTCTTTTAACATCTTCTGTTAACTCGTTTGCCAGTGATCCGTGGCCGAAAAAGTCGACCTTCGGCTCGGTTGAGTTCACCAGGTTCGCAGGCTTTCATACTGCCTCCCTGAATTATGAAGTGATGTGGCACAAAGACAAACTTCACCACGGGTTCAGCGGAGGGCTGATGGCAGTATTCTGGGATGAATTCGGCTGGTCCAGGTTCGGTCCTTCAGCCAGGTATACAATGTTGACAGGTAAGTCGAAGAATCACCTTGAGCTAAATGCCGGGGTCAGCTATTATCCGGTTAAACTTTATGGTGAGGACCGTGCTGCAGATGGAGAAAGTTCATCCTTCGCCCCCTTTGGTCAGATTGGATACAGGTATCAGAAGCCAGAGGGTAAAGCCTACTTCAGAATTTTCGCCGGTTTCCCCTTAACGGGCATTGGCGCAGGCTTCAGGCTGGGAAGCAATCAATAATTGCCATCCCCGGGAACAAAGAACTTTTTTATTTATTTAGCTGAGCCCTTGCCTTTGGTATTCGGTATTCGGTATTCAGTACAGTAGGCAGTAGGCAGTAGGCAATATGCTGACTATCAACTCATCTTCCCTTGAGTCTTGAGTCTTGAGTCTTGAGTCTTGAGTCATAAGTCATGAGCCTAAACCCCATAAACCAGGAACCTGGAACCAGGAACCAGGAACCCTCAAGCCTCCCCATCCGCCGCAGGCGGAAACCCCATGCTCCACGCTCCACGCCCCATGCTCCATGCCCCATGCCCCTGCAAACTCCCTCCACCCTTCAGGCAGCAGTCATCGGGTGCTTACCGGATAAATAGGCCGGGAACACAAGCTGCAGCATAAATAAATATCCGGCTTTAATTCTTTTAAGCTTTTAATTATCTTTAGAACAATAAAATACAGCTTTGCTTAACAAATATATAAGTATACCCGGCAGTCTCAAACAATAGAGAGAAAACATGAAGTATTCGATCAGCATTGACCATGAACATAAATTGATAAGGTACAGGCACAGGGGTCTTATCTTTGCCGGGGATATTGAAAAGGCATGGTTTGATTTCCTGGCTTATAAGGAATTTACTGAATTAGGGTATAACCTTTTTTCAGACTACAGGAACGGGAAATTTGAGATACCCCTTGATTTTTTGCCTGAGATTATAGTTTTCATGAAAAAAATTGAGTCTGTTGTCAGGGGTAAAAAGCAGGCACTGCTGGTGGATGAACCATATTCTGTTGCAGCCTCGATGCTTTTTGAAAATGAAGTTAATAAGGAAGTAGGATTTAATGTCCAGGTTTTTTCTACAGAAATAGCAGCACTGGAATGGCTGGGAAGTTGATAAATAAATGAAATTCGGGAGTAAGAAAGATATATTAATCAGTGTTCTGTTTGCTGTCATAAACGCATTTCTGATTTGGATATTGATTTCAGGGCTTGCAGCAGGAAAAACAGAAAGAAACGAATACTGGGCTCTTGCCCTGGTACTGGCGGTTGTTGCATTACTGTTCTGGTTTTATTTCGGAACCAGTTACAGACTATCAGAAGAAGAGGGACTGGTTTACAGGAGCGGACCCTTTCATGGAAAAATAAGCCTGCATCGAATAACTGAGATTGTAGAAGGGAAAACCCCCTGGGTTGGCTTCAGACCCGCCACTTCCAGAAGGGGCCTGCTTATCAAATACGACAAATACAACGAAATCTATATAAGCCCAAAAAGCAACGAAGATTTTATAACTAAAATACTTGAATTAAAAAGCGAGATAAAAATCACCCGCATTTAAGCCATCCACCCTCCACTCATCCACCCTCTACCCTCTTCCTTACGCCCTTCGCCTTATGCCTTACGCCTTAACCCTTCCCCATCCGCCGCAGGCGGAAACCCCATGCCCCATGCTCTATGCTCCATGCCTTGAGTCTTGAGTCTTGAGTCTTGAGTCTTGAGTCATAAGTCATGAGCCTAAACCCCATAAACCAGGAACCTGGAACCAAGAACCAGGAACCCTCAAGCTTCCCCATCCGCCGACAGGCGGAAACCCATCCACCTTCGCAACAAAGGTTTTTCCGGATATTTTTTTGAAAATAAAAGCATTAGTAAAAGAGAATTTTATAATTTTAAGATATCAGAATCTACTAATACCAACCTGAAAAAAAACTTGATTATGTATCGATCAATCTCCTGGCTCTCATTATTCGCTGCCTGCGTTATTCTTCTTTCTTCATGCGGACTGAATGATAAGAATAAGGCTGAAGTTAAGGCTCCTGCAGACAATTTCAGCAGTCCCCTAAGTCTATATGTGGATTATATCTCCAACTACTCGGGCGGTGTAATATCTCGCAGCTCTCCCATCCAGGTAAGACTGGCCAAAGCAGCAGGTGATTCTCTTACAGGAAGGGAAATCAAATCCTTCTTTAAATTTTCACCGGCCATCAATGGTACAAGCCACTGGCTGGATAACCGCACAATTGTTTTTACTCCGTCAGTAATGCTTCCCAGTGGAAAATCATTTGAAGCAACAGCTGATCTGTCAAAGGTGCTGAGCGGACTTCCTGCCGACAGGAAAGAGTTTAAATTCACCTTCCAGACATTTACCCAGAACTTTGAAGCATCTGTTGTCGGACCACAGTTATACGACAAAAATGATTTAAGGAAAATTAAAATTGAAGGCCGGATCCAGACAGCCGACTTCGTGGCATTCGAAAATATTAAGAAGATAGTGGTGGCTAAACAGGATGGCAAAGAGCTGGATATCAGCTGGGAATCTGCTGAAGAGGGAAATACCTTTCGCTTCTACGTGGAAAACGTTGAAAGAAAAACAAAACAGGATAAGGTAAGCCTTGATTTCCAGGGCGAAGCAATAGGCGTTAGCAAAAAAGAGCAGATCAGGGTTGATATCCCTGCACTTGATGATTTTAAAGTAATCTCCACAAATATTACCAGGGGTGAAGAAAATTATATTTCCGTTCTCTTCTCAGATCCGCTTGATGAAAAGCAAAATCTTAATGGTATTGTAGTCCTGGAAAATGTTGCCGGTAAGCCCAGGCTGGTGGTAAATATCAACGAACTGAAAATATATCCTACAAAAGAAATCACCTCGAATACAAGGCTTAAGATTTACCGGTCGATTAAGAATATTGCAGGTTATGAGCTTAAGGAAGAGTATAATACAAATCTCCTGTTTACTCAAATAAAACCCGAGCTAAGGCTCCCTGGTAATAACGATAAAGCCCTGTTGCCAGATTCAAAGGGACTGATCCTTCCCTTCGAGGCGGTTGGATTGTCGGCAGTGGAAGTAAGTATCGTCAGAATCTTCGAGGATAACGTCCTGCAATACCTGCAGGTAAACTCACTCGGTGGTCAATACCAGCTTCAGAGAGTAGGAAGACCGGTTGCCAGGAAAACCATACAGCTAAATACCAGTGGCGTTACAAACCTTAACCAGTGGAACAGCTATATTCTCAGCCTTGAAGAGGTATTTAAGGCAGAACCCGGAGCAATCTACCAGGTTTCAATTGGTTTCAAGAAGAAGCACTCCCTGTATTTCTGCCCCAACGAAGACTCGAATATAGAGTCAATTGAAGAAGATATTGATGAATGGGGAGCTCAGGATGAAGAATCGTACTGGGATGACTACGAGTATTATTATAACCCCGGTTACGACTGGTCGCAAAGAGATAACCCCTGCAGTGATTCATATTATACCTCGAACAGAACAGTAAAGAAAATCCTGTTTGCATCAAACCTGGGAATTATTGCCAAAAAAAGAGACAGAGGGGATATCAGCATCTTTGTAAGCAACCTTCTCACCACTGAACCAATGCAGGATGTACAGCTCCAGTTATATGATTACCAGCAACAGAAACTGGCAGAGGGTAAAACAAATAATGAAGGAAAACTGGTTCTTCCGGGCAGTGGAAATCCCTTCATCCTGATAGCAAAGAAAAACCAGGACTATGGTTACCTTAAGATTGACGATGGATCCAGCCTTTCGCTCAGTAACTTTAATACATCGGGCAACAAGATCCAGTATGGACTGAAAGGATTTATATATGGAGAGAGAGGAGTGTGGAGACCATCAGATACAATTCACCTGGGATTTATACTGGAAGATACAGAGGATAATATTCCGAAAGAACACCCGGTTGTGATGGAACTCTGGAACCCCCTGGGACAATTATTTGCACGGAAGGTAAGCACACAGCCTGTTGGCAATATTTATCGCTTCGATATGATGACTGATGCCGACTCCCCAACGGGATACTGGCTGGCAAAAGCCAGGGTGGGCGGAGCTGTCTTCAATAAAACAATAAGGATTGAAACGGTTAAGCCAAACAGGCTTAAAATTGAACTTGATTTTGGTAAGGATAAACTCAATTACAGCGACCAGGATCTTTCAGGAGATCTTAATGTAAGGTGGCTTACAGGCGCAAAGGCTAAGGGCCTGAAAACCGAATTTGAGTATCAGCTGTCGCCAATTAAAACACAGTTTGAAGCTTATCCGGGATTTAGTTTTGATGATGAGTCAAAAGAGTTTTATGGCGAAAGGCAAATGGCCTTCCAGGGCAGACTTGATTCAGAGGGCTATACCAGCCTGAAAATTAAACTCGGCAAACAGACAAGAGCCCCCGGTGCACTTAAAGCCAGCTTCTTCGGTAAAGTATTTGAAGAAGGGGGCGACTTCAGTATTAAGAATGTATCTCTTCCTTTTTACCCCTACGAAGTATTTGTAGGGATAAAAATCCCCGAGGGAGATAAAAGAGGGATATTGCTTACCGACCAGGATCATAAGGTCCGGATTGTAACTGTCGACTCCGACGGGAACCCGGTAAGCAGAAACAGGCTGAAGGTCCAGATTTATAAACTCAACTGGAAATGGTGGTGGGATAATTCCTATGATAATATCAGCTCTTACGTGGGTAGCTCGTACCGCGAACCTGTTAAAGAGGATTTCGTAAATACCAAAAATGGAGAATGCATCCTTAACTTCAGGATTAATTACCCCGACTGGGGGAGATATTATATTAAGGTGTCAGATCCCACATCAGGGCATTCTGCAGGTCATATAGTGTATCTTGATTGGCCGGGATGGGCAGGAAAAGGAAAGAGAGGAGACCTGGATGGCGCTTCAATGCTGGACTTTGGGATTGAGAAGGAAGAGTACCAGGTTGGAGAGAAGATTAATCTGTCCATTCCCTCAACCGAGGGTAACAGGGTACTCGTGAGCCTCGAAAACGGAAGCAGGATAATCCAGACTTTCTGGACCGAAACAAAAGCAGATATGACCAATATTGAATTTGAGGCAACCGCTGAGATGGCTCCGAATATTTATATCCATCTTACAATGATCCAGCCGCACGCCCAAACAGCCAACGATCTGCCAATCAGGCTTTATGGCATCAACCCGGTTAAGGTACTGGATCCTCAGACCGTGCTCACTCCGCTTATCAGCATGCCTGACGAACTGCGGCCGGAGGAAAAATATAAAATCACCATAAGCGAAGCAAACAGGAAAGCAATGGCTTATACTATCGCGGTGGTTGACGAGGGCCTGCTTGACCTCACAAACTTTGATACCCCCGATCCATGGACAGGATTTTTTGCAAAAGAAGCTCTCGGAATAAAAACATGGGATGTATATGATGATGTAATCGGAGCCTATGGCGGCCAGATTGAAAGGCTGCTCTCAATAGGTGGCGATGACGAACTTAAGGCAAAGGATGAAAAGGAGACAAACAGGTTTAAGCCGGTTATCCGGTTTATTGGTCCTTTTTACCTTGAGGCGGGCAAAAAGAAAGAGCATATTCTGACAATGCCCCAGTATATCGGGAGTGTTAAAGCTATGGTAATTGCTGCCGCAGAAGGATCTTATGGCAGGGCAGACAAGGTGGTACCTGTTAAACAACCCCTGATGATCCTGGCAACCCTTCCAAGGGTAGCCGGGCCGGGAGAAACAATCAAGCTGCCGGTAAACGTATTTGCCCTGAATGATAATATCAAAGATGTTACAGTTAGTGTTAAAACCACCGGTACCCTTAAAACAGAGGGCACGGCCAATCAAACACTTAGCTTTACAGGCCAGGGCGACAGGGTAATATATTTTGACCTGCTTGCTGATAAAAAAACAGGACCCGCAAAGGTTGAGGTACTTGCCCGCTCAGGCGATATGTCTGCAACATACGATGTAGATATAAACGTAATCCCCCGCAACCCTGATATTTTTGTTGTTGAAGATAAAATTGTAAAACAGGGCGATTCGTGGGACTTCAACTACGAGGCAATAGGCCTCGGGGGACATAATACGGGGACAATAGAGCTCAGTATACTGCCTCCCCTAAACCTTGAGCAGAGATTAAAGTATCTTGTCAGCTACCCGCATGGTTGTGTTGAACAAACCACATCCGCCGTATTTGCTCAGCTATATATCGGCGAACTTACATCAATAGATAAGGATATGGAGAATAAGATTCAGTCAAATATCGAAGCCGGGATAAAGAGGCTTAAATCTTTCCAACTTGGCTCGGGAGCTTATTCCTACTGGCCCGGTAATAGTTCTCCTGATCCCTGGGGAACAAATTATGCCGGTCATTTCCTTCTCGAAGCAAAGGAGAGAGGCTATGCCATACCTGAAAGTATGATCTCAAAATGGATTGGCTACCAGACCGAAGAAGCAGAGAGGTGGTCACCAACTTCGGGCAGGTATTCCAATATGCTTATCCAGGCCTACAGGCTATATACGCTTGCCCTGGCCGACAACCCGGCACTGGGAGCAATGAACAGGATGAAAGAACAGGGAGAACTTAGTGGCCAGTCGCGCTACCGCCTGGCACTTGCCTACGCTGTGGCAGGCTACCGTGACGAAGCAATGAATCTGATACTTAATGAACTGAGCCAGGCCGGAACAGAAAGTAACAACCATGTTTATACCTATGGCTCTCCAACACGCGATAAGGCAATGATACTTGAAACCTTAACTTACCTCGACAGGAAAGAAGATGCCTTTGCACTTGTTCGTGAAATTGCCGAAGAGATGGGAAACAGGAATAAATGGATGAGCACCCAGACAACTGCCTATAGTTTTATAGGTATCGCCGAATATGTTAAGTCCTTCCCCCTTTCCAATTCAATAAGCGTTTCTGTAAGTGACGGAGGAGATGTATCGAAGCTATCGGGCGAGCAATATGTTCTCAGGTATAATCTTGGCCAGGCCGATAAAAACAGAACACTCAAAGTTTCCAATACCGGCGATGCCCCGGTGTTCGCAAGGATTATTCGTTCAGGAATCCCGATTGAGGGCACAGACATTACAGAAAATAAAAACCTGGACATGTCGGTCCGCTATTTATCGCTCGACAATAATATTATCGATAAATCAGCCCTGCCCCAGGGCACCAACTTTAAACTCGAAGTTACGGTTGAGAATCCCGGGCTGGCCGGCGATTACAACGAACTGGCCCTCACACAGATTTTTCCCTCGGGCTGGGAAATAATAAATACACGACTCGAAGAAGAGGGCGATACCCGGAGTACTGATCCCGGGCAGGAATATACAGATATTCGGGACGACAGGCTTATGAAGTATTTCGATCTCAGGGCAGGAGAAAAGAAAACCTTTACCGTGCTGCTGAATGCAGCCTACAGGGGCCGCTACTTTATGCCTGCCCTGTCGGCAGAGGCAATGTATGATAACTCCCGTTACGCCAGGATAGCAGGCGAATGGATAGAGGTAGTGGCTGAAAGATGACAGTGCTAAGGAAGCTCTGGAACTACACCTGGCAGAAAAAATGGCTGAAGATCCCCATTATATTCTTGGGCATCTACATTTTACTGCTTATTATAGTTCCCCTTCCCCGCCCCTTGTTCAGCAGTGATTATGCAACTGTGCTGGAGGACAGGGAGGGCCAGCTTCTGAGTGCCACCCTGTCGAAAGACGAGCAGTGGAGATTCCCGCCGGCAGACTCTGTACCCTATAAATTCGCAACAGCAATCAGGCTTTTCGAGGACGAATATTTCTATTTCCACCCCGGTGTAAACCCGGTCTCGCTTATCAGGGCAGCGAAACAAAATATTAAAGCAGGTGAGATAGTCTCAGGAGGCAGCACCATTACAATGCAAACCATCAGGCTGGCCTTGAACAAGCCCCGGAGAAGCGTGCCCCAAAAACTCTTCGAGATGCACCTTGCGCTTAAACTGGATCTCTTTTATTCGAAGAAAAGTATACTCCGGATGTATACCTCGCATGCACCTTTCGGAGGTAACATTGTAGGTGTATCTGCTGCTTCGTGGAGGTACTTTGGACGTCCTCCCGACATGCTCTCCTGGTCGGAAGCTGCAGCCCTTGCAGTATTACCCAACAACCCCGGGGCAGTATTTCCCGGCAGGGCTGGCGGGGAATTCCTGAGAAAGCGTAATTTTTTAATAGATAAACTGCATGCCAAAGGATATATAAGCTCCTCTGAAGCCCTGCTGGCAAAGGATGAGAAATTACCGGGCCAGGCAAAAAATCTGCCCCGCTACGCCCCTCACCTGCTTACACGCTCAATAAAAGAAGGGATGAGGGGTAAAACGGTTCGCACAAGCATAGACAGGAATCTGCAGCTGCAGGCAATGGAGAGAGTAAACCGTTACAGCCAGAAGATGCAGGCCAACGGGATCAATAATGCAGCAGCGCTGGTTATCGGTATAGAATCAGGCAATACACTC
>JAZBNV010000134.1:0-2131 GCA_036350795.1 Marinilabiliaceae bacterium | reverse complement strand
GAAGGATGTTTTACGCGTGAGTGACATGATTATTAGGACTATCCCTGCAATAATTGCCAGTGCACCAAGGTAGGTGGCTATTGCAGTTATTGCTTCGGCAGGATTAAGAAATATTATCACAGCCACAACCAGGGCTGCCAGTCCCTTAAGTACTTCCAATCCCCAACTTCGGTTTAAAAGATCATTCATTTTTGTTTTTTTCATTAGATACATTAAAGATAGTTATAAAAATATTTATCAGAGCTGTATTCCGACCATACCTTCTGCTTTCTTACACAGCAGACATGGCAGGGCTTTGAATAAAATTGTATTCTAATATTAATTTATAAGTAACCAAATCTTCACAGTTTTCAACTTTATTTGTTTTCTGATAGTACAGGTAATAAGCAATTTGCTTTATGCTACCTGCTTCTATCTGGAATTAATATGGAAAAGTTATTATTTACACCGGGGCCGGTATCAACCCTTCAATCTGTTAAATCTCAGATGTTTAAAGACTTCTGCTCTGATGAGCATGAGGTTATTAATGTAATTGAGAACGTACATTACAACCTTCTTAATATTGTTGGACAGAAGGGGGATAGTGATTACGATGTTATTTTGCTTCAGGGCCCGGGGCCCTATGCAATCGAATCGGCCATATCCTCGCTTATACCCCATGAATCAAGGATTCTGCTTATCGTAAACGGAACAAATGCAGAAAGGCTAATCCAGATAACAAAGATTCACGATATTGAAATAATGGTTCTGAGGTTTGCCATCAATACTGCACCAAACCTCCAGATCATTTCCGGAATACTGGTTGAGAACCCTGAAATAACACATATTGCTCTTGTACATTCTGAACCCGATACAGGCATTGTTAACCCTGTCGATGAAATCGGGCAGCTTTCAAAGGTTTTTAGGAAGACTTTCCTGCTCGATGCTATTTATTCATTTGGTGGCATTCCCCTGGATATTAAGGAGAGCAATATAGATATTCTTATATCCACATCCGGTATATGTCTTGAGGGAGTACCGGGTTTATCCTTTGTAATTGCAAAGCAATCAATTCTGAATCAACAGCCACAAAAACCTAAAACCCTTTCTCTCGACCTTATCAGTCAGTACAGGGAACAGAAGGAGAGGGGCCTGTTTCGTTTTACTCCCCCTGTTCAGCTCCTTATGGCATTCAGTGAGGCACTCAGCGAACTAAAGAGAGAAGGGGGAGTAACTGTAAGAACAAGGAGGTATTACCAGAATAACAGGATACTGGTAAAGGGAATGAAGAATCTGGGTTTTGAACCTCTTACATCGGAACAAAACTCAGGCTATTTTATCAGTGTTTTCAGAGTACCGTCAAAAAGCTTCTTTAACCTGGAGGAATTTATAAGCGAAATGTATTGCAGGGGTTTTGTTCTTGAAAGACCTGCAAGCGGAGGCAATAGCTTACTCCGGATAGCCAGTATTGGTCAGATTTATCCTGAAGATATACAGGAATTCCTTAATGAAGTGGAGGATATTGTCAACAGGGTTACCATGTTTAATATCGACCTGTCGCTCAGGTCCGAAGATAATAATCTTAGCAAGGGACTCAGACTGATCCACCGTAGAAAACGAAAATCAGGTATTAAAGAATACTAGTTTGCAGTTGAAGCCCTTGCAGCACAACAGTTTAATAGTATACCTTCATTACCAGGGTATTTGTTAACTGCTGCTCCTACGGGGTAGTTTCTGGTTTATTTTGTATGTCCCGGAAATATAAAGTAATACCTGGCCTTTGCAACAATGATTTAAAGAATTAGTTACAAAAAGCTTACTTTTTAAGTATCTTGCGTACTGTTCAACCAATCCATTAAACTGATATGAGACAAGCATTAATTTTAAGTCTCCTGATCGCTGCAACACTTCACGGGTGCAAATCAGGAAATAATGAAAAGGAAGATCCTATGAAAGCCAGACTCTCACAATTTGAAGAAGTTACACTTAGTACAGATATAAGCTGGTTAAGCGGTAATGAGCACAAAATAATCAGTATTCTTATTGATGTTGCTGATATTATCGACGATATTTACTGGACACAAACTTACGGCGATAAGCAAGCTTTACTTGAAAGCATTGAATCAGAAGCTGCCAGGAAGTATGCAATGAT
>JAZBNV010000133.1:0-7824 GCA_036350795.1 Marinilabiliaceae bacterium | reverse complement strand
TAATGGTTCATGGTTCATGGTTAATGGTTTATGGTTAATGGTTAATGGTTAATGGTTAATGGTTCATGGTTAATGGTTCATGGTTGAGAATTGAGGCGTAGGGCGTAGGGAATAGGGCGTAGGGAATACGGGGTGCAAGGTTGAGTGTTTAAAATCGTAGATCCTTACTCGTTTTTAAGTGTTTCAGCAGGATTAAGGTGCGATGCTTTAATTGTATGGAACGATATGGTTGCAGTTGCAAGAATTATTGTACTCAATAAAGTAATAAGCAGGTAAGCAGGCTTTATGCTTATATGATATGCATATGAATTAAGCCAGCGGGAAATCAACAGTACACCTGAAGGCAAAGCAATAAGCGAAGCCAACAGTATTAAAACCCAGTACTCCCTGTTAAGCAATAGCAGCAGGTTTGCCGTACCTGAACCATGAACCTTCCTCACCCCTATCTCTTTTTGTCTTTTAATTATAGAAAAGGCTGTAAGGCTGAACAAACCGATACAGGAAATGATAATACTGAAAATAGTGGCAATATTTATAAGCCTGCTTAAGCGAAGTTCATCGTCATAGCATCTGTTTATCTCATCATCCAGGAAAATATAATTCAGGGGAAAACCCGGTACGGCGTCCTTAACTGTTGCCGACACCTTCTCAATTGTTTTGAAATCACTGCCGGCTCCAAGTTTAACAAACAGCTTTGGCGACCACCAGTTATCACTTTTATACATAAAAACAGGCTTTATTTCGTCGGTAAGTTTTCTGAAATGAAAATCCTTTATAACACCAACTATCTCATATTGTTTTTTTTCCCACGAATGTGTTATTCTTACTCCAAGCGGATTCTCCACACCCATATCGCGTACTGCTGCTTCATTTACAAGAATCTCTCCAAGGGGAGGTCCCTGGCGCAGAACTCTTCCTTCAACCAATTCAAATCCAAGAAGTTCAAAATATTTATCATCTACCTGCATCATATGAAACTTTAGTGTCTTAGCAGTTTCATTGCCATCCCATTCTGAGAAGGTATTCCAGTTACCCATATTAACCGGAATGTTCCCACCTACGGCTACCATCTCAACACCAGGTATTTTTTCCAGTTCCCCGGCAATTACCTTTATCTTATCATATTCTGCTTCAGGTGTATATACAATAACCCTTTCCTTGTTGAAACCCAGGTCAGTTTGCTGCATGTACTTTATCTGCCTGTTAATTACTATAATGCTAAACACGAATAAGATTGTAATAACAAATTGCACCAGTACAAGCATTTTCCTGAAGCCTCCTCCCTGGCTGAGATCTTCAGGATCAGACCTGAGAACCTTTACCGGTTTATACGAAGAAAGTATTAGTGCAGGGTATAGGCCTGCCACCACGCCTGTAAACAGGGCTATCAATATATATACCCCGATGCTCCTTAGATTAAAGAGGTCGTTTATAATAAATTGTTTAGCACTGATAATGTTGAATACAGGCAGAAGGAGAACCGCAGCAATTAATGCAATTAACACCGAAATCATTGTCTGAAAAACAGATTCCCCGAAGAGACTTCCCAGCAGGGTGCTTCGCATTGCTCCGCTTACTTTCCTGATTCCAATTTCTTTTGACCTCCTTGAAGAGAATGCTGTGGCCAGGTTTACAAAGTTTATTACAGCTATTAACAGTATTATTAAACCTATTACTCCAAAGAGCACCACCCGTGATATTGGCCCCTTGTCCTTTGAAGGATAAACTATTGAAGAAAAACCCGGGTTCCGATAAAGGTATATTCGTTCGAGCGGATTCAGAAAAAACTGTCCCGAGGAGTTTTCCTTCTTTGTCTGCAGGTAGCCGGCCAGCTTCTTGTTTACCATCTCAGCGTCGCTTCCCTGGCGAAGCTTAATATAGTTGTAATAATTGTACTGATCCCATGAGTCTGGCTTGTTGACAGTCTTCATAAAAACATCAGCCGAAACAAGGTAATCAAAAGTAAGGTGCGTATTTGAAGGAGTGTCCTCAATTACACCCCCGACTCTTAACTGTTCTTTATTATCAAGTATTATAAGCTGCCCGACCGGATCAGAGTTGCCGAAATATTTTTTCGAGATTCTTTCTGATATTACAATTGCATCAGGTTCATCCAGGGCCGAGCGCGGGTCTCCTTCAACAATAGCTATAGAGAATATATCAAAAAAACTTCCTGGAGCGTAGAAAAGATTTTCTGCGGTAAACTGATCATCAGCAATCCTGACAGCAGGCTTGTAGCCTCTGTGAATCCTTGCTCCCGATTCAACTTCAGGATAATCAGCCAGCAGGGCCTCAACAAGCGGAGCAGGTGTATCGGCCCATACAAAAGGCTCGCCCGTAAAATCCATTAGCGCTTCAACCCTGAATATTCTATCGGAATCATTAAGCCATTTATCAAAGCTCAATTCATGAGTTACCCATAATGCTATAAATATTACACTTAGCAGGCCGAGTGAAAGACCGGCCATATTCAGAAGGACAATCCCTTTAATCCTCTTCAGGTATTTTATAATTCCCGGAAATTTATCTGACATCTTTGTTCTGCTTGAAGTTGGTTTTTATTAAAGACGTGAAAAATATTGAAATGCTGGAATAAGTGACCTCATAATTTAAGAATACAGTCGCAGGAAGAACTTAAAACTGCAGCAGACCGGAACTTATATACCTGGTATAAACATCAGATTTTCATTACCTTTGTTTAAACCTACTTACTGCTTTATGAAAGTATCTTATCCGGTAAAACTCCTGGCCTTTTTGTTCCTTTTATCATTAATAGTCTCGTGCAATAACGAAGAATCACAAAAGAGCCCTAATATACTTCTGATCTCTATTGACGATCTTAATAACTGGATTGAACCTATGGGAGGGCATCCCCAGGCACAAACACCTGAGCTGCTCTCCTTCTCTGAAAGTGCGGTAACATTTCAAAACTCTTACTGTGCTTCACCCTCATGCAATCCTTCGCGCACTGCCATGTTTACGGGTAAGCACACTTATATTACCGGTCTGTATAATAACCCTCAGGTATGGCGGGATATTGTAGGAGATGAATTAAGCATGCCGCAATATTTCAGGGAACATGGCTACTGGGCCGCTGGTGCAGGCAAGATATATCACGGTAATATGCCTGATGAAAGATCGTGGGATGAATACTTCCCCGATAAGATAAAGCATATGCCCGATTACTACCTCCCGGCCAGAGATTCGCTTACCGGCGACACACTCTTTGTGAAGCAGGACAATGAAATACGTGAAGATGATCCAAAAGGTATAACATTTAATATGCCCTGGTTTGAAGGGATGTATGTTGCTTTCGACTGGTCGCCCCTGCCCTTTTCAGTGGAAGAAACGGGTGACTATTCTTCAGCGAACTGGGTTATAGAGCAGCTCGGTAAAAAGCATGACAAACCATTTTTTCTTGCCTGCGGACTGTACAGACCTCATGTTCCCTGGTATGTTCCCGGTGAATTCTACGATAAGTTCCCAATTGAATCCATTCAGCTGCCTGAAGTATATAATGAAGACTGGGAAGACCTGCCTGAAACAGCCAGGCTAACTGCAAACGGAAGGTACCACGAGAAGGTAACAGAGGCCGGGCAATGGGAAGCAGCCGTGCAGGGCTACCTCTCATCTATAAACTATGCTGATTACCTGGCAGGCCTGGTGCTGGATGCCCTGGAGAAGAGCGAATATGCTGACAATACCATAGTGGTAATATTTTCAGATCACGGATGGCAGCTGGGTGAGAAACGGCACTGGCGCAAGTTTGCCCTCTGGGAGAATGTTTTAAATACCGTGCTGATGGTTAAAGTCCCTACCGGATTGAAAAGCATGGAAAAGGAAGCGGCCACCGGAGCTATATGCAATGCAAATGTTTCGCTGCTGGATGTTTTTCCTACCCTTACTGCACTTTGTGGCCTGGCTCCCAAGGAAGACTTTTCGGGTAAGAGTCTGGTTCCCTTACTTCAAAACCCTGAATTAAGCACCAACAGGGCAGTGCTAAGTACTCTTGGTCATAATCACTTCTCAGTAATCAGGGATAAGTGGCACTATATACTGTACAACGACACAGAAGAAGAACTCTATAACCTTGAAAATGATCCTGAAGAATGGTATAACCTGGCTGCCGGAACAGAATACCAGGACATAAAAGATACTTTACGAAGTTTTATCCCCCTGGAAAGAGCAGAGCTGGTGCAAACCAGGCCGGTACGCTGGGAAGATGTTTTGAGTGGTAAGATAAAATTCTAGCCCAAAATAAAACTCCTGCCTGCCTGCCAGACAGGCAGGACAGGAGATTCTTCTAACCTAAAATCTAACCTATGAAAAACTATAAATTTTTATTCTTTTCCTTTCTGATATAATCTTTTACAAATTCGCAGCCAGGATCTCTTGCAATAATTTTGCCTTCAGGTCCTATAAAGAACAGGGCAGGGATAGCGCTTACTCCAAACCTGGTTACAGCTACACTTTCCTCACCCTTCATATCAATCAGCTGAATCCATGGCAGATCAAGCTTTTCCAGATCGGCCAGCCAGGGCTCCTTTTTGAAATCGGTTGATATCCCGACTATCTCAAGTCCTTCTATATGGAATTCTGTATACAGTTCTATAAGCTCAGGGAACTTCTTATGACATGGTCCGCACCAGCTGGCCCAGAAGTCAATAAGTACATACTTACCTCTGATACTCTCACTGTTAAACAGCTCACCCTCACTATCATGCAGCTTAAACCCAGGCATTTTATCCAATCCAGCCGTGGGGCTCTGTTGTGCCATTAAAGAAAATCTGATGAATAAAAATGAAATAATAAATATTGTCCTCATAATTATTTTGTTATTATTTCTTCAAGCCTTCTTAATGATATCTCGTATTCAATTATCCTGCCATCCGGATCAATAAGCAAACTGGAAGGAAAAGCTTCTATACCATAGTTATCGCAGGCTTTATTATCCAGGTCAAAGAGGTTTGTCCATGTTGGGCTGTGCTTATCCAATAATTCCTTCCAGAGTTCACTGCTTTCATTAAGATCTGTATGAGTACGGTGATAAATACCAAGAATAACCAGGTTCTTATCTTTATGTTTTTCGTGGAATGGTTTTAAGGCTTCCATCAGGTCCTCGCATGGAGGACAGCCCCACTTATAAAAATCGAGAAAGACATATGATCCCCTGTAATCTGACAATTTAATCTGTTCTCCTTCAGTATCATTAAGTACAATATCAGGTGCCATATTACCAATCATCGTAGCTTTTGCTGCCCTGACTTTATTTAACAGTTGCTGCCCTATAGGTGTCTGCTGCATCTCCGGGCTAAGTAAATCGTAAACTTCCTTAATATCCTTATAAGCCACTGAAGAATGGAACATATTTCTGGCAAGTGCAAGAGAATAATAGCTTCCCGGATATGACCTTATATACTCCTTTTCTCTTAGTCTTTTATACCTGTAATACTCACCATAGAGTAAATTCAGGCTATCCTCGCTTACTGTACCTTCTTTTCTTAACCTGATATATTCATTGATATACTTATTTGATTCACTGTTCAGGTCCTGGCGAAAAGACCTGTATTGCCCTCTGTACTCATCATTAAGGGCAGATCCTTCTACCACACTACCGTAAGCTATCGTATCAAGTGTAAGAGTTATTTTACCATCGTCCAATAATACCCCCCCGTTGGCAGGGTATTTTCTTGAATTAAAGCGTCCCCAGTAGGGATGACAGGTTTCTGCACTAAAGTAACCCTTGCCATCCTTTATTTTTATTTCTGTCTTAGTTTCATTTCCCTCAGTATCGCGGTAGGTGAAAAGCAGGATATCATCAGCCTCCTGCTTATATACTACTGAAAGCTCAAATACACATTTATTATTTGTTTTAAGAGTCTTATGCACAGGCAGTCCGCAATATTCATCATTACAATACTGGTATTCCAGACTGCATTCAATTTCTTTATCGCTCTCTCCTGTTATTTTCTGCATAAGGACGATTTCACCCTTAAAAATGGCTATTTCAGGATCCCCGGGATAGGGTTTCTCCTGTGGCATCCTCAGTTCTCCAAAGGGTAGCATCCCTTCGGGAAGCTTAATATCAGCAGCAAAGAAGGTAAAAGGAATATCTTTTATGGCTGATGAATAGATATGAAAGCCCTTATCCATCTTCACCTTAATTACGACAGCCCTGTTCCCATCTATAGTTGGCAGGATATCTGCAGCACTTGTAACAGGGTTGTTATCATCAGGTTCAGGGACACTCATATTTTCAAGTCCGATAATTTCTTCGGCATACAATTCAGGGTTGTTATAGGAATCAACATAGAACTTATATCCTCCCGATTCTGAAAAGAAGAGCTTATCTTTTACATCTTCATACCACTTTCTCCACGCTTCCGGTGTACTGAATTCCTTTATTGTATAGCGTTGAAGTATCCTGAGCGCCTTTTCTGTATCTGTCCCTTTCTCAAGCATTGCTATTGCTGCATCCAGTATACGGGTATCGTTATTGGCAATACCAAGGCTTATAGCATCAATATCAAATGCCTCCCTGTTTAATGTAAAGGCACCAGTAAAATAAGGCCTGTTTTCTTCCAGGAATGCAATGGTCTTTTCAACGCTGCCACCGAATCTCTTTACCAGGTCCGAATTCCTCTTTTCCTCAAGGTATTCTTCCAATGTTTCAGGCTCGTAGGCATTAAAGTTCAGGGCATATTTCTCTGTGGCAGTAAGCTCTTCTCCTTTTGCAACTTTCTCTTTCGCAATTTTCTGATCCTCAAGTCTTATTTTTACGAACTTTCTTGTACTTTCTGCATCTGTCTCATATTTCTCCTTGCTGAAGGTATATATAGTATAATCGACCGATGATCTTGATCGGGGTGCCTGTTCTTCTGCACGTAGTATCGGGATTCTGTTTTTGAACTTAGTCATATAATAAACCGCATTCACAAAAGCCTTCTTTGCCTCCTTCGTCATGTAGTTGGGTGAGGCTGCAAAACCCCAGTGCAAGAAATTACCATGACGAGCAATTGCGGCAGCAGTAATTTCCTTCATACATTGTCCGCCGGAGATATACTCACAATCGGGAGCTTCCATAAAAGGCCTGCCATGTGCCACAACACCGGTTCTGTAACCCTTCCCATCTTTCGAGCTCTCGGTCTGTACCTGCCACATCGGAATCTCAGGTGGCAGATCTTTCCCTGTGGGATAAACAAAAAGTTCGGGTGGTGTTTCCACCTTTTTCATCTTTATTTTAACCTTCAGAGGTTGGTTGAATACCGGGTGCTCCCGGTTTATTTCAAAGGCATAACTATAAAGGCACATACAATACCAGTCGGTCTTTGTCCTGATAGGTTCACCAAGTGTTGGTGCTGCCTGGGCAATAAATACTGCAGCATCGGAAAAGCCATCTGATAAGTATTGTGGAGCCAGATAGCGAATGGTTTTACCAGTCTCCGGATCCTTATCATGTATTAATGGCCTTATTGGTTCAGGTAGTCCGTCAAAGATGGTTACGTCAAAACCAGATGAAAGAGCCTCCTTATAATCCCGTGCATCAACTGTTTCCACTTTTCCAAAGTATTCCTTCAGCAGGCTTTCAAATTCGCCCATCCTGGAGCGCATATCTTCTTCGTATCTATCGTCAGAAATTCCTGCGGCTGTTCTCAGGCTATTTGGAGGAAGTTCCCTGCCGGGAGCATACCCGACATACAGAACACTTGTCTTTTTGATATCTTTCGCCTCCTGAGATACCGAGATGGGGTTATAACACAGAATTATTATGACTGATATGGCAGGATATAATAGCTTTCTCATTTTAAACGGTTTTTGCAAAAT